>NZ_LR213844.1 GCF_900659865.1 Hyella patelloides LEGE 07179 | reverse complement strand
GTCTTTATAACCAAGTCCAACAATTTTTTACCAATGCTCAAGAGAAACAATGGCAAGGGATTCAACACTCTTTTCATCAAACCCTGGAGAAAGATCATGGTCGTCTTGAAATCCGTCGTTATTGGACATTTGCCTCTGATGAATTAAAACAAAATACAGAGCAATGGGCAGGACTTCAAACTATTGGGGTAGTGGAGTCAGTGCGTCGAAATGAGAAGGAAGAGAGCACCTCTATCCGCTACTATCTCAACAGTTTTGCCTCTAATGCGGTTCGACTTGCTCAGGCTGTTCGTAGTCATTGGGGAATCGAGAACAATCTTCATTGGGTTTTGGATGTTGCCTTTGGTGAAGATGATTGTCCTGTTTCTCGCGACCATGCTCCTGAAAACTTAGCCCGATTACGAAAGATCGCACTGAATCTTTTATCTCAAGAAAAAACCACCAAAATTGGGGTCGCTAATAAACGTCTCAAAGCAGCTTGGGATAATAATTATCTCGCCAAAGTGTTAGGGGATTAAAAACAAGATTTGTTTTTAATCTTCTTCTTTATAGCGATCGCTATAAAGAAGACGGCTGGTGAAAACGAGCTCAGTATGGGGTCGAATAAAGGGTTGTTCATTTTTCTGGTAAATCCCTTTATAACAAACCTTTTTGCTTCTGGCAGAAGTTTTTGGCAGGGCTTTTCAAATTACCTGGTAATTTGAAACCTGAAACTCATTTTAACTCAGTTTTGCTGATATTTTAGATGCGTTTGCCCTGGAAAAAATACTTGTAACTTCCCATGTAATATTTATAATACATGGGAAGTTACAAAAGTCAATGAAGAAAAAGCGATTGAGTAAAGCCCAGTAATTAGCGATCGCTAAGAAATAGCCAAAAACATCTTAAAAGCAGATTATAAAATGCTTGAGAAAACAAAAATTATTCAAGATAAAAAAATAATATATATTTTATTAAAGTTAATCAATAACTAACCTTATCAATCTTGATAAAATTGATTCATATTTAACTGAAAAATTTTAATCTTCCAAGGATTAATAACAGTATTAACTTTTTGATTAGTATCTTCTTCCAAACAATTTATTTCACTATTAATACTGAAATATAAATCTCCTTTCAAATCCAATTTAGCTGTTTCTCCATGACATTCATAACAACGCAAAATTACATCTTTTTTTACTTTCCTGTCTTGATATAAAATAGATTGAGAGAAAGGTTTAATTGCCATCAAAATCAAATTATCTGCTGACAGATTAATAAAACTTCCTACAGGTGATAAATAAGCATTGGTTTGCTTTTCTCGATCTATTTTTGCTACTTGCAAAAGCAAATTTAACTCATAACTATGATGGACAGTTTTTGCTTGTTGCCAACTACCCTTATGGGGATAAACAGCATAAGTAAACTGATGTTTTCCTCGATCTGAATTAGAATCGGGCCATACAGGAGAACGAAGTAATGTTATTCTAATTTGATTGGGTTTAATATCATAACCATATTTACAATCATTGAGTAAACTTACTCCATAGTTTTGCTGTTCGTCAGTTAAATCTACCCATTTTAATGCTGATGTTTCCCACTTGGCTTTCTCGGCTGCTGTTTGAGGTTTTGTCGGGCGTTTTATTGCACCACAAGCTATTTCTGATGTTGCATAATCACTTTCTATAGTTAGAGGAAATGCAGCCTTTACTAAAACGTGGGTTTCTTGCCAATCTACTGTAGTGGCTATTTTTAAAATAGGAGAATGTTTGGCTAAGATATAGTCTTGGATAAATTTTGATTTACCAATAATTCTAATTACTCTAATGGTTTGTTGTATCGTGCCATTTTCTAACCATTGAATTGATTTTAAAGTTGCTGGTGATAGCTGTTTTTGCTCGTATTCTGGATCGATATTCCACGCATCCCAATATTGTCCTTTATCGGTAAAGGCTTGTAGTTGATTACCTTTGTCTGACAGAATTTCTTTTAGAGCTATTTTGTCGTAAATGCTATCTATATCTCCTGTTTGAGAATTGATTTTTATTTTTAGATATTGATTTTCTAAAGTAAAATTTTTCTCCTCCCAATCTCTTTTAACAATGGGGACTTTTTGGGGTAGCAGCCAGTAAACACGATAACCAACCGAAGAAATATCTTGAGCCAAAAATTGTAATTGATTATCACTTGTAATTTGTGTGAGAATTAAATTATCTTCTAGATCGTAAACTTGGCAATATTCTTGTTCTATAGGTATGGATACTATTTGCGATCGCGTCCAGTTTAAGGCATTAAATACTACTATAGGTTTAGCATTAGGTTCGGGAGGAGAGGGAAGTTGAATTAAAGATGCGATCGTGCTTAAAGATTGTTCTAAAATTGTCTCACCAATACTTATAGCTTCTTGCCATTGCTCATTAGCTTCGGTAAAAACTTCGGGGATAGAAGTACCAGGTAGGATGTCATGAAATTGATTAAATAGTACCTTTTTCCAAGCGATTTCTATTTGCTGTTGCCAAGATAAATCTTGTTGAGAGTTTTGATAGTTGCTATCATTCAGGCTGGAATTATTTTTATTACTAGGTACTTGACTTTCTTGTTTTTTTCCGATATTCTGTTTATAATGGGAAAAGAGTGCGCTATGCAGACTGCCCTTATCAGTTAGAATTGCGAGAGTTGCGAACAACTCAGCCTGATATAGTAAATTTTCACAGTAGCGATTAAATTTTTTTTGATCTCCGTGAATGGTATAACAACCGCGATGCAGTTCCAGAGATAGTTCGGAATTATATGTTGGATGTGTAGAGGCGAACAGCCGTTCGTCATTGCAATAATTATTATCAGATTGAGCTACTTTATCTAAATATTCTGTAGCGGTAGTAAATTCTATTTCAGGAAAAAAGGGAGACTGTTGCCACTTTTGAGCTACATCTAGCATATCCCTTGTAGGGCCTCCTCCATGATCGCCCACCCCAGGAAGCCAAAAGATATCTTGTAAACCTGTTTGACTTTCCCACTCCAAAGCATAGTTAGTCATAGTTATGGGGTTAGTATCCATCACTCCCGTTACATTAGGGGGAGACATCAGCGTAAATAGTCTTGTACCGTCGGGAGACTCCCACCAAAAGCAACCATGAGGAAACTTAGTAGTATCATTCCAATGGAGTTTACCCGTCACAAAATAATCGATACCGCATTGCTTTAATAACTGGGGAAATTGCCAAGGAAAACCAAAACTATCAGGAAGCCATGCAACCCTAGTAGTATGACCAAACTTGGTTTTAAAATACTGTTGTCCGTAAAGTAACTGACGAATGATTGACTCACCACTAATTAGATTAACCTCTGGTTCGATCCACATTCCCCCTAAAGCTTCCCACTTGTTTGCTTTAATAGCCTTTTGAATTGCTTTAAAAAGATCGGGACGATTTGTTTCGATCCATTGATATAATGCGGGGCTAGTATGACAAAAAGTAAGATTAGGATACTTTTGTTGTAGAGTTAAAACCGAAGTAAAAGTACGCTGCGCCACTTCATAAGTTTCTGCGGTTGACCACAACCAAGCCATATCTAAATGGGCGTGTCCGAGCAAATTAAAATTACGTTGTTTGATATTGGTTGCTAAAGGTAATAGACGTTGGCGGAGATTATTTAAACAGTTATCAAACTCTTGAGTATCTGTAATCAAATTCCCATCTATTTGTGATAATTCTGCTATTAGTATTTCTAACTTATGAGGTTCAAATTCAGTTAAATATTTACTTAATACAGCTATCTCTTTACTTACCCAACCAGGATCGATTTCATGAGGCGTATTATCTTTTTCATATAGTAAATGCGCTCGCATTAAAGCCCCAATATCATGATTAGGAGAAACTAAACGAATCGCAATTAAAAACTCTTGTTGAGGTACAGCATTATCAGTAATTAAAACCCTTGCCGAAGAATCAAATAAATCTCCCTGTTGCACCAGCTTACCATTGATAAATATTTGAGCATCTTCTGCCCACCAAGTTAATACTAATCGTAGAGTTAAACCAGATAAAGGATATTGCTGTAAGTCATTGGGAATAACAATCTTTTGTAAGAGCCATCTTACTTGTCTTCCTTGAGGAAAAACAATATATCTTTTTTCATTAAGAGATATTTTTTGACACCTATTAAAATCAATGGTGGTTAAATATTCTTCAGGTTTTATCTGAATATTTTCTTCTATATGACAATACCAACTCTCTTGAATATCTAATTGCGTTAATTGTTGTAATAACTCAATTATTTCGTTTATTTTTTCTAAATTGCTATTAGTCATAATATTATTCAAACTGAAACAAAGAACAACTAACTATATGCCCTAAAGGACTTCCTTTAGGACTAATCACTGTACGGACGAATGGCTATTCGCCCCTATCCACTAACAAAATAAACCAATTAACTTAAATTTGTCTCATTACACTTATAACAATCAATTAAAAATCAAATCCAAACGCTGCTGAGATTGCTTTAAAGCCTCTTCTGGAGATTCCTTACCTAATAAAGAAGCCTCGATCGCCCTACCTAAATTTTCTGATAAACGGGTATACTTAGGTATAATAGGGCGCGACCTAGCAAACTTCATTTGCTCTAGAAATACTTCTAAAACAGGATTATCTTGCACAAAGTCTTGATACACTTTACTCTGTTGTGATTTGAGATTAATGGGTAAGTAACCAGTCTTTAATGCCCAAGTAGTCTGAAACTCTTCACTTAAAACATACTCTAAAAACTCTTTACTAGCTTGTTCTCTTTTTTCATTAGACTTGAAGACAAATAAATTTTCTCCTCCTATTACCGCAGCAGGTTGTTCTAATACAGGAAAAGGAAATACATCATAATCAATATTTGTCGTAGCTAACTGTCCTAAAGTCCAAGGTCCCGTTACCTGCATTGCTACCTTTCCAGAAATAAAATTATCCATCTCGTAACCTCTTTCTGGTGCGGATAACATGGCTGAATTACTAGCTACTAAATCTGCACCAAACTGCAAAGCTTTAATTGCACCTGGCGTAACTAAATTGGGCTGGTTATTATTAATTAATTCTCCACCACCACTATAGATAAAAGGTAGCCAAGTAAACACCGTCCATTCCCCTTTACCCAAAGATAAAAAGATACCTTGCTGGTCTATTCTGCCATCATTATTCGTATCTTGAGTTAATTTTTTAGCAGCATCTTGAAATGCTTCCCATGTCTTAGGGGTTTCTGTAATACCTGCTTGCTTAAATAAGTCAGGACGAAAAAAAACAGCAGCATTATTAGTAGCAAACGGAATCGATAATATATGATTATCCAGCGTCATCGAATCCAACATCGCAGGGTCAACTTCTGCTTTAATATCAGAATTATTAAACCAATCTTCTAACGGTAATAAGACACCTAACTTATTTAATTCTCCCGTTAACTGTGGCACAAACCATAACATATCTGGGGCTTCCCCACTGACAGTAGCAGCAAAAATTTTGGGTAACTGTGCGTCTGGTTGTCCTATATATAAAGCTTCTACCTCAATATCAGAATGATCTTGATTAAATTGGGTTACTAATTCATTAAAGACATCTCGATTTTCTGGGGGATTAATGCCATGCCATAAAGTGACTTTGGTAATGTTACTATCAACTTGTTGTGTACTTTGACAGCTAGTTATTAAGAGCAAGCTACAGCATAGTATTACTGTTATGAGTTTGCGCCATGTGTTCGTCATATTTTTTTTAATTAAGCTACTCACTAATAACTTATCTGTGTTTATCTGCGTTCATCTGTGGACGATTTTCTCACGCAAAGGCGTTTACCCAGCTTCGTGTTCTGGGCAAAGGCGCAAATAAGAAAAGCGCAAAGAGAGTTATTGGCTTGGGTTTTAAAAGCGATCACGCAGTGCCAGGCTTTGCCTGATCGCTTTTTTAGTAATATATTAAATATAAAGTAAGAATAGACATTTAAAAAATACTTAGGCTATTTTCGTGTTTTGTAACGTAAAAGGCTGAGGAATTCCATCACCATCTTCTTCTAACATCAATAAATGTACTCTGGTTGCTTCTTTAATTTCTAAAATTGCTTCTTCTTGAGTATCCCCATGCGCCATAATCCCTAACTCCATACATTCAGCTATATAAACTTCGTCTTCTAAAGAGTAGCTAACGCAGTAAGAGTAGTATTTTAGATATTCTGTTACGTTATTCACTATCTTCATTTTTTTGTATTTCTTTCAATTTTAATAACGCTTCTTTAACCTGCTTAACTTGATAGGGTTTTGCTTTACCACCTTTTCCTTACTGAAGATTGATTCTTGGTTTTCCTTCCCAGGGAGTTTTAAAAGGATAATGACTTGTTCCTTTATTTTTTGGGAAACCAAAAAACTTTTCTGTTATGTTCAACAAACGAGCAAACCGAATATTGGTTTCACTTTCAAGTTCTTTGAGAGCTTCATCGATATCCATAACATAATTATGATACTGAAATTAGTATCATGATAACCGATAAAGCGATCGCTAATACCAGAATGATATACAATCAAATACCATTAGGCTAACTTTATCTGTAACAGTGTGTAATTACCTTTGTTGGCTGATATTGAGAGAAGCTCTAAACTTTTGCTTATAGTGTGGGAAAACTAAAATTAAATCGGTTTATTCAATTTAGAGGTCAATTTGAGTTTAAATGAACTAATTATTCAAGATGAGTATCGCAGTAGTGACTGTTCAATCGTAGAAAATTTTTATATTCCTTGTTTAGAAAAATCAATTATTTATAAAAGAGCGGTCGGTTTTTTCTCCAGTACTTCAATGGCTGTAGCTGCTAAAGGGTTAACAGCTTTAATTCGTGCTGGAGGAAAAATACAATTAGTTGCCTCACCTCAATTATCCGATGAAGATATTCAAGCGATTGCTATAGGAATAAAGCAAAGAGAAGAAATAATTGCTGAGGTCACTAGAAAGGAATTAGAACAGGAATTTAATGAAGTCGTCAAACATCGTTTAGCTTGTGTGGCTTGGTTATTAAGTAGACAACTTTTAGATATCAGACTAGCAATTCCGAAAAAGATTCGCGAACAAGGTATCTATCACGAAAAACTAGGTATTTTCATGGATGCTGAAGATAACATTATTGCTTTTACTGGTTCAGCTAATGAAAGCTCAACAGCTTTGATTGCTAACTTTGAATGTATTGATGTTTTTTGTTCTTGGCACACAGGAGTAAAAGAGAGAGCTTTACGCAAATTAGATAACTTTAATAAATTATGGAACAATAAAACAAATAATTTGGATGTAATTGAATTTCCCGAAACTGCAAAAGAGTATTTACTTAATTTTTATCCAGATAAAAAGCCCAAATCTGAACTGTTCTTTACCAAAGAATATGCCTCTAAATCAAAATTAGTTGCAGAGAAAAAAACAAAAAAGTATCAAACTGGTAATAGCTCAATGCAAAAGCGTTGGAGACATCAAATAGAAGCTAAAAATGTCTTTAACTGTCTCAAAGAATTAGATAGGTTAATTAGACAAGCAGAAGATGATGTAGCAGAAGCAACCAATACTATTTCCCTGCACAAAAAAACGCAGATTATTAAAAAGATACTAAGCCAAGCACGTAAACAAGCTAGAGAAAAGCTTAGAAAATTTATTATTGATGAAACCAATCAGCGTATATCTCAGCTATTAAGTCGCAACCCCGTTATTTTAGAAGATATTCAAGATTCACTTAAGCTACAAAATCGTAAGGGAGCTAGTGAAGGTCAAACTTTATCTGTTAGCTATGCTTTTTTAGCAACTCTTTTCAATCAAAGTACCTATCAATTACCTTTTATTGTAGATAGTCCTGCTATTTCTCTAGACCTTAATGTTAGAACAGAAGTAGCAAATCTTATTCCTTCTCTTTCCAAGCAATTTCTGGCGTTTACGATTTCTAGTGAAAGACAAGGTTTTATCGATAGACTGCATCAAGTAGCAACTAAAGAAGTTGAATACCTAACCCTATTTCGTAAAGCATCGGAAATGAAACACATTTGGCAAGATTTAGACAGCAGTATCTTTACAGAAACAACTGATGGAGTGTTAGTAGAAGGAAAAGAGTTTTTTGAACAATTCGATTTAGAGGATGAGGTGTAACCAAATTGGGATTTGAATTACGACAAGATACTAGAAAATGGTTTAAAGATATTGAGAAAGATTATTCTACTTTATTTGACATTTATTATGTTTGTTTGATGCCTGGTTTTATTAAAAGACGCAGGAATACAGAAATTAAATCAGACAGTGTTGATGAAATTACTAGATATTTTCCTGATGCTTTTCGTTCTCGTGGAAAATTGCTAGTAGGTCTTTTGATTGATACGGAACTGTCTCGACTCGGAATAGATTTACAAGAACGTACATCCGTTTATAGTAGAATTTCAGAATTAGTTATTACTACCCCTCCATATTTATCCGATACAGGAGTAAAACTAATGAACCAGTATGCTCATGGAGGATTTGATGTACTTTGCGAAAGAATGGATGAACGTCCCAGGTCACTCGAAACCTTTATCCGAAAGTATTATCGTTTGATTCAAGATTTAAAAGAAGATTCACAAAATTATTAAATTTAGATAGCTTATTAAAACATATCGACCCTTTTCCTGTTATCGTCAAATCTAGTTGTTTAATAACTCAAGTAGAAACACTGAGAAAGATAACATGACACAGGCACAAACTACTTTGTCAGCCTCCCGCAATGTCTCCGAGCTAGTTACCCATATAGAAAAATTAACTCAGGAAATACAAGAACTATATTGTCTTGATGATGTGCCTTGGGTAGTGGGATACTCAGGGGGGAAAGATTCTACCGCAGTATTACAGCTGATTTGGAAGGCTTTAAAAAGTTTACCAGAGGAAAAAAGAACTAAAAAGATTTACGTCATCACTACAGATACTCTTGTAGAAAATCCCATCGTTTCATCTTGGGTAAATAATTCTTTAGAGCAAATGAGACTTTCTGCTGAAAAACAAAATCTACCTATTGAACCTCATTTGTTAATACCAGAACTTAAATATATGTTCTGGACTAACTTGATTGGTAAAGGTTATCCTTCCCCCCGTCGAGGGTTTCGTTGGTGTACTGAAAGATTAAAAATTCGTCCTACAAATAGTTTTATTCGCAATGTTATTCGAGTGAGTGGTAAGGTGCTGCTTATTTTAGGTACTCGTAAAGCAGAAAGTAAAACACGTGCTGCTACTATGGCAAGATACGAAGCGACTAAAGTTGATGATTTACTTAATTCTGATTCTAATTTATCTAACTACTTAAGATACAGTGATACTTTACCAGAAGCTTTAATTTATAGTCCTATTCAAGAATGGCGTGATGATGAGGTTTGGCTTTATCTAATGCAATATGAAAATGCTTGGGGATATAGCAATCAAGATTTATTCACTATGTATCGTGGTGCAACAGAAGATAATGAATGTCCTTTAGTAGTAGACACATCAACACCTAGTTGCGGTGACTCTCGATTTGGTTGTTGGGTTTGCACTATGGTTGATAAAGATAAATCGATGGAGGCAATGATTCAAAATGATGAAGAAAAAGAATGGTTACAACCTTTATTAGATATTCGTAATGAACTGGATGTTCAAAAAGATGATGATAGAAGGGATTTTCGTCGTCTCTGGGGAAATGTGCAACTTTTCGAGCGTAAAAGTAAAGGGAAGAAATCAATTGTGCCTGTACCTGGCCCTTATCTTAAAGAGTGGCGAGAGTATTGGTTAAGAAAAGTCTTAGAAGCACAGGTACAAGTAAGACAGAATGCACCAGAGGAATTTAAAGATATTAGTTTAATTACTCCAGAAGAGTTAAGCGAAATTAGGCGTATTTGGTTAGAAGAGAAACACGAATTTGATGATAGTTTACCCAAAATATATGAGGAAGTGACAGGAGAAGTATTCTGCGATATGAGAAAGGGAGTAAATGAAAATAAAATTCTGGGTGAAGATGAATGGGATATCTTGCAAGAAATTTGTGATGATGATGTGATGCATCTAGAATTGATGACGAAACTGTTGGATACAGAAAGACAATTTTATACTAAGTCTCGTCGTGTTGGTATCTATGAAAGCTTGACTAAATGTTTTGATAGTAGCTCTCGTAGTAAGGATGAAGCGATTGAAAAAGCCCATCAAAAACGAGATTTAATGACTGCTGCTATGGAAGGGGATGTGAAACAAGTTAAAGAGAAAATTGCGAAGTTAAATAAGAAAGAATCAAAACAAACACAACAGCTAACTTGGGGTAACATTAAGTTTACTAATAAGGAAAATGATACTAAAGATTAGTGTATGTTTATTTAGTTGAATTGAGATGATAATCAACTCTATCTGCTTATCAAAATAGATTAAAGATTAGTTATATCTGTATTTATCTATGTCCAAGAGCAATAAATACTGAGAAGTTAATTAAACTAAAGAATCATAATAATCAAATCTATCTGTGTTCATCTGTGTTTATCTGTGGACTATCTTCACAGTAATAATTAATCACAAAACCTAGTCTATAAAAATTAATACAGCTAACTACTAACAAAATAATAAATGATCTTTACCGAATTAGTATTAAATAACTTCGGCGCGTATGCTGGTCGTCATGTAATTAATTTGCGCCCTGAAAATAATGGTACAATGCATCCTATTATTTTGTTTGGAGGAATGAATGGTGGTGGTAAAACAACTTTAATGGATGCGATTCGTTTAGCTTTATATGGACAAAGAGCCAAATGTTCTGGTAGAGGAAATTTAGGTTATGGTGACTTTTTAACTCAATTAGTTAATCGGCAAACTTTACCAGAACAAACTACAGAAATTGAGCTATCTTTTGAGTCTATTTTTGACAATCATTGGCAAACGTTTAAAATTACTCGCGCTTGGAAAAGATACCCTGCTGAGGGTAAAGATAGTATCAGTATTATTAGGCAAGATGGTTATGATAGTAATTTACAAGAAAATTGGGATGAGTATATAGAAAGTATTTTACCTTTGGGAATTTCTAATTTATTTTTATTCGATGGAGAGCAGGTTAAAGAGTTAGCAGAGTTAGATGCTCCTCCTCCTTCTGTAGTGGATGCGATTAATAGTTTGTTGGGTTTAGAATTAGCGGAAAAGCTAGCAGTTGATTTAGAGGTGTTAGCTAGTCGTAAAAGAAAGGATTTAGCTAGTAAAGCTCAGTTGGCTACCATAGAAGAGATTGAAGCGAAGATTAAAGAGAAAGAAAAAGCAGAAAAAATTGCTTTTGATAAAGTGATTTCTTTAGAAGATCGATTAAAAAAAGCCCATCAAAAAAGCGATCGCGCTTCTAGCAAATTTCGTACTGAAGGTGGTAAAATAGCAGCAGAAAGAAGTAGCCTTGAAGAGCAAAAAAATAATTTAATCGCTCAACAAAAAAAACAGCAAGAACAATTAAGAATATTAGCTGCGAAAACTCTTCCTTTAGGTTTAATTGATAATTTATTAGCAGATGCAGAAGTTACAGGAAAGCAAGAATTAAAAATTCAGCAGTTTAAACAAGCTCAAAGTTTAATCGATGAAAGAGATGAAAAGTTACTGGCTTATCTAAAAGATATTGGAACGTCTGAAGAATACAATACAAAAGTTCAGTTTTTCATTGAAGAAGAAAATAAGTCGTTAGAAAATACCATCAACTCTCACGGAAGTGCGTATTTAGAGATTACAGAAGATGAGTTTCAACAGTTTATAAGTATTAGTAAAAATAAATTATCGCTACAGCAAAAACAAGCTAAAGATATCCTTAATGAACTGCAACAGATATCTAATGAGATGGATGCTATTGATAAACAGTTAACCCTAGCAGCATCTCCTGAAGAGTATGATAAATTGCAAAAAGCTAAAGATCGAGCAGTACAAGCAGTTAGCCAATGTAAATCGGATTTAGATTTAGCCAAAACTCAGAAAAATCAACTTACTCTCGAAATAGAAAAAGCCAAAAAAGAATTAAAAAATTACAGTCAGAAAATTATTGATAGTGATAACAACCAACATATCGTTAACTCTATTACTAAGGTGCAAAAAACTTTAGAGCTATTTAAAGAAAAACTTACTCTGAAAAAACTCAATAAACTAGAAAACGAAATAACCGAATGCTTCCGTTATTTGCTATATAAATCTAACTTGGTTTATAAAGTGGTAGTAGATAGTGATAGCTTTAGCTTATCTCTTTACGATCCTCAAGGAAAACTATTACCAAAACAACGCTTATCCGCAGGAGAAAAACAACTACTAGCTATTGCTTTTTTATGGGGTTTAGCGAGAGTTTCTGGTAAAAAACTGCCCATTGCTATTGATACTCCGTTAGGAAGATTAGACTCATCTCATCGTACTAATTTAATAGAGCGTTATTTTCCCTCAGCCTCTCATCAAGTTATTTTACTTTCTACCGATACAGAAATAGGAGAAAAAGAAATAGTTACTCTAAGAGAGCAAGAAGCGATCGCACGAGAGTATCTTTTAGAGTATAATGCTGATAATGGTCATACCACTGTTAATAGTGGTTATTTTTGGTAGTAATAAATCTATCTTTTACAATAGCGAAACAGCCCTACTTGTATGGGGAAAGCATAGCGAGCCGAAAAAATACCCTAACTATGCTTTGCTCTCTTGTTTTTTACCCTGAACTTACGACCTATTTGTTTCAAGATAATAATTGCTGGACGATGTCATTCTGACCCATAATATGACTAAAATCAGTAACAAATTTTAGACAGAAGATTCTTGTTGCTGATAAAGATAGTAATAGCGTCCTTTCATTGCCATCAACTCTTCATGAGTGCCTTGTTCGACAATCGAACCTGCATCCATCATCATAATTACGTCAGCATTTTTGATTGTACCTAAACGGTGAGTAATAAAGAACACTGTCCGATCGCGTAAAGCTTCTTTTAGATTACGGGATACTTCGTGTTCTGTACTGTAGTCTAAAGCACTGGTAGCCTCATCCATAACTAACATGGCGGGCTGTTGCAGTATAGTACGGGCGATCGCTATTCTTTGTCTTTGTCCTCCAGAAAGTGCCGAACCTCTTTCCCCTACTTTGGTGTTGTAGCCATTGGGTAAACTCATGATAAATTCATGAGCAGCAGCTATTTGAGCAGCAGCAATAATTTCTTCGGTGGTAGCATCGGGGTTAGTGAGGGCAATGTTGTCCATTACTGACCCTTCAAACAAGAGGGTATCTTGAGGAACTACTCCTATCTGACGACGCAAAGAATACAGTTCGACGCGGTTAATATCGTAACCATCAATTAAAATTCTGCCTCCTTCTGGCTCATAGAGACGAGAAATCAGCTTAGTTAGGGTACTCTTACCAGCACCACTCTGTCCTACTACGGCGGTAAAAGTTCCTGGTTCAACTTCTAGAGTGACACCATTGAGTTGCAAAGGACCTGTTCTTTTAAAGCGGAAAGCAACATTTTCGTATTTTACTCTACCCTGAATTGCGGGCATGGGAATGTTATTACGGTCTTCTTCGGCTTCTTCGGGATGATCGACAATATCTGCTAAACGTTCTAAGGAAAGGGCTGTTTCTTGGAAATTTTGCCAGAGTTGCGCCAAGCGCATGATGGGAGTGGTAACGTAACCAGAAATAATACGGAAGGCGATTAATTGACCCAAAGTAAGTTGACCATCTAATACCAGATAAGCACCCAAACCAATAATTAAGATTCGAGATAATTTGTTGAGGAAAGAACTCGCCGAACTGGCGATGGTGGAAGTAATTACGTTTTTAAATCCTGTAGAAACATAACGAGCATAACGTTCTTGCCATTGCCAACGCGATCTCAATTCGATATTCTGGGCTTTAACAGTTTGGATACCTGTGAGAACTTCTACTAAGTAAGATTGTGTTTCGGCGTTACGTTCTGCTTTAACTCTTAGTTGCCTTCTGATTGTGGGAGAGAAAATTAAGGTTAGAACCACAAATATAGGAATAATTGCGATAGATACTGCGGTTAATAAGGGACTATAGAGTACCATAACCGCAATGTAAACTACAGAGAAAACTGCATCTAAGACAACTGTTAAGGCTGTTCCTGTGAGAAATTGCCGAATTCTTTCTAACTCATTAATCCTGGTAGAAATTTCCCCTACAGGTCGTTTTTCAAAATAGCGCAACGGTAAGCGCAGCATATGGTCAATAATTTCTGACCCCAGAGTCAAGTCAATACGATTAGTAGTATCAACAAAGAGATAAGTCCTTAAAGTAGTTAGTAATGCCTCAAAGACATTGATTACTAGCAAGAAGGCTACTAAATAACCCAAAGTATCAACACTATTTTGGCTGATTACCTTATCGATAATGACCTGAATCATTAAAGGGTTTGCCAAAGCAAATAGCTGGACGAAGAAAGAAGCCAAGAAAACTTCAACCAGGGTTCGCTTATACTTTTTCAAAGAAGGAGTAAACCAACTTAAACCAAATTTCTCTTGAGGGGTTTCTTTGGTTTTTTGGAGTAGTAATACTTCTCCTCCTTCTCCCCAAGTGTTAAAAAATTCTTCTGGTTGATAGCTTTTAATACCCAGTTCGGGAACGGCAATAATTAGCTCTTTTTCCTTAATTTCATATACTAATGCCAGACTGTCTTGCCAACGGACAAAACAAGGAGCTTCCAAACGAGTAAACGCCTTTGCTGGGACATTAATTAATTGGGGATTCAAGCCCATCAACTCGGAAATTGCTCCACACAGGGGCAAAGACAACGTTCCAGTTCTTTCTAGCTGCTCTTTAATTACCCGTTGAATTATCTCTTTACGAAAAGGCATTCCAAAATACTTGCTCAACATCTGGAAGCAAGCCACACCCACATCTATGTTGGTTTTTCCTGGGATGAAAGGATATTTTTTCTTATCCTTTGTGTAGGTAGTAACTTCTGGTTCAATCTCTGGTAACAGAGGCAGAGTGTCTTCTGATTCTGGAACATCTTCCCATTGGCCAGTTCCCTGAGTGTTTGCTGTATTTTGTCTCACCGAATCTGACGGTTTGGGAACAATGGCAGAGACTCTATCATTGCGAAACCACTTACTACGAGGAACAGAAAGTAAACGGGCTGGTTCTTGACCAGTCACCACAATCGAGCTACGGTCTTTGGTTAATTCGAGACAACTTCCCACAGGAAAATCCGCTATTGCACCACCACCACTAACCAGCCAAATTTTATTAGGGTCTTTTAAGGGCGCGGTAATTTCATTTCCCAGAGAATGTTCCCCAGGAGGTAAATAGTAAATAGTGGCATCTTTAGCTGCTTCAAGAGCTAAATCTTTAAGCTGCCAATCTCCTTGAGCTTCTTTTTCCAGTTGAATACCAAAAAGATCGAAAATTTCGACATTTGCAGGTTTGGCTTTAAATTCTTGTCTCAATTCGGGATAGGTATTTACCAAACGCTTGAATTCGGCATTATCCAACGCTAGACAGACAACTTCTGTACTAGCCATTGCGGTTTCGCAAGCAACTCCCCGCGCTAAATTAACCCAACCAATAATTTCTCCTGGTTTTAGTTTATCCAAAGTAGTGGGCATTCTAGTTCTAGGGTCATAGCCAAGAACTCTGACTTCTCCTTCAGAGATAATTGCCACTTGTCCTTGCATTTTTTCCCGCATTACCATGACCTTACCGACACCAAACCTCAGAGGTTTTAATGTGCTGGCTAATTGGGCAATTTCTCCTGGGGGAAGGCTATTGAATTGAGGAACCAGGGTCAAAAATTGTTCGACCAGTTTAGTTGTACTAGTATTACTCATATTTTAAAGTTACTTAACTAAATAACAGGGCTGGGGAAAAAAGATAATTGCTGCTCCATTTGTTGACTGAGCCATTGACGAAACATTTCGTCTAGCATTCTTTGGCGCATCTGGTCATCAAGTTTGGCTGAGATAAAATTTTCCAAACGGATAATCACAATCCATTCACCAACCCGTGTTGGTGGTACTAACTGACCAGGTTTGCAAGTACTCAAAACTTGAGCAATTCTGGGATGGGGAGCATTGACTTCTACTGGTCCAATTAAACCACCTGTTTGCGCTTCTGAGCCTTCGGAATATTCCATCGCTAATTGCTGAAAAGTACTTTCTCCTTCTTGAATACGAAAATAAAGCTCCTGAGCTATTTCTGCTCTATCAGTACGAATTAGGGAATAAACAACTCGGTCTAGTTGAGATTTGCGCTTGAGGAAATGGGCTTCTACTTTACTGTCCCAATTTTCTTTTTTATACCTTTCTACTTTTAATCTTCTAACAGCTAGGGCTTCCAACTGTTCCTTACTCATACCGTGTCTTTTTAGCCAATGTTGAATCTGTTCGTCGCTAGTAAGCTGATATTGCTGGCATAACTGCTGATATGCTTGAGCTTTTTCTTCCTCTGCACAAAACACATTTTTTACCGCACGGTCAATAATAATTTCTTGCCCCAGTTTGGGCAACATCTGATATTTCGCGAGTAACAGAGACAACTCTTCTGCTGTAAAAGCTCTACCTTCAATTTCTAAAACTACACCCATATTATTTGAAAATTTTGCTTACAACTGGTAATTGCGTGAACAGTAACCCTGTAGGGCTTGCCTTCACTTTGTCAAAATAGCAATAACTATATACCTATAAAAAAGTTCAATAAGAACAACATGAGTTGACTTAATTATCTTAAACTTGCAATTTTGCTATTCAAACTTAACCTAAACAATGAGATGATGACATCTCTAAAATAAATAAATTATTCTTTAATGATTGGTGTTTTTTATTGAGGTTTTTACCAGTAACACTACTGCATAAGCACAGATACCTTCCTCTTTACCTACAGCTCCTAGTTTTTCATTCGTGGTTGCTTTGACACTAATCAGGCTACTGTCAATTTGTAAAATTCTTGCTAAGCGATCGCGCATTGCTTTAATATGGGGTTTAAGCTTGGGTCTTTCTGCTACTACCGTCGAGTCTATATTATTAATCCGCCATCCTTGAGAACCGATCATCTGATGGACTTGTTCTAACAACATTAAGCTATCTGCCCCTTGCCATTTGGGATCGGTGGGAGGAAAATAATGCCCAATATCCCCCAAACTCAAAGCCCCTAACATAGCATCCATAATTGCATGGGTCAAAACATCGGCATCACTATGTCCCAACAACCCTAAAGTATGAGGAATTTCCACACCCCCAAGAATTAAGGCTCTGTTTTCTACTAAACGATGAATATCGTAGCCATTACCGATCCTGATTTCCATAAGACTTATGATTTGTACTATAGTATGATTTTTTAGTTTCTACTTTAATATTTATAGCTCTATTAGGTTAAGTCTTATGCGGTGTTGCAGTTAAAAGTTATAAATTTTCCTTGAGAGGACATCTGACAAGTTACTTTTTGACCTTTAAATTTTTAGTTTTGCCCCCCTGACCCTTTTCTCGCGCATTCCCTTGCGCGACCATCGGTGAGTCCTTTAGGGTCTTACGCCGCCTATCACGGATACCGCTCCGCATAACGTGGGGTCGCTCGCCAACTTTGGGGGGAGAACGATTGAAAGTCCCCCAGAATTGGGGGATTTAGGGGGCTTTAATGTAGCAAATGAGACTTCTCAGACAACCTCTGAGTAATATCAAAGACTATTGCATTAGGTCGTTAAGTAAACCCTATATATTAAACAGTCAAATTGTATAATCAGAAAAATTTTAGTTATATTACTTTTTCTCAATGAAACTAATATCTAGCTCCTTTCTCGGTCTATTTTATGTATCGATACTAATCTCATCAGCTTCGGCTCAAATTACTACCGATGGCAGTACCAATACTAATTTAACTCCTACAGATAATGGAGTCAGAATCGATGAAGGAGATCGCGCTGGCGGGAATTTATTTCACAGTTTTGGGGAGTTTTCTGTACCAAATGGTAGTGAAGCTTTCTTTAACAATGCGTCGGATATAGCTAATATTTTTTCCCGCGTTACAGGAGGGAACATTTCTAATATTAATGGTTTAATTCGTGCTAATGGTGCAGCTAATTTATTTCTCATCAACCCCGCAGGAATTGTCTTTGGCGAGGGTGCGAGATTACAACTGGGTGGTTCATTTTATGGCAGCACCGCAGATAGTATTGTTTTTCCTGATGGAGAATTTAGCGCGACAGATTTAGATAACCCACCATTGATTACCATTAATGCCCCCATCGGTTTGGGTTTTCGGGATGAACCACAACCAATTATTAACGACTCTGTTGCTGATAATCTTGGTTTACAAATCAATGCAGGAGAAACCATTGGTTTAATTGGCGGTGAGATAGCAATAAGAGGCAATGGAGTTACACCAGAAGAAGGCAATATCAATAACATTACGGCTCAAGGTGCAAAAGTATGGCTGGGGGGATTAGCAGAAGCAGGAACAGTTAATCTTGACGAGAATCTGAATCCTCGTATGGATGATAATGTCGCCAGAGCCAATGTATCTTTTTCTAATGGTGCAAGAGTAGATGTAGCTGATGCTGGTGCTGGTGAAATTCAAGTGATTGGTAACGATATTACTTTGACTGAAGCCAGTCAGCTATTGGGTGGAATTGCTGAAGGGTTAGGGACAACAGAAGCTACTGCTGGAGATGTTACCCTTAATGCCACAGGTGCGGTTAATCTCAGTGGAGAGAGTAGGATTGAAAATCGCGTTAATGTAGGTGCAACGGGTAATAGTGGCAATATTAATGTCACAGCAGAGTCATTAAGCATCACCGATGGTAGTGTTTTCAGTGCTAGTACTTTTGGTACTGGTAATGCAGGTTCTGTGAGATTAAACATTGCAGGTGAGGCAAATCTTACCAGTAGCAATATTTTCAGTAACGTCGAAAGTGGGGCAGTGGGAAATGCAGGAAATATCTTCGTAACAGCTAATTCTCTTTCCCTAAGCGATGATAGTTTTTTCATTGCTGGTACTTTTGGTCAAGGAAACCCTGGTTCGATTACCATAGATGTCACAGAAGCAGTAACTTTATCTAACGATGGAGATATTTTGAGTCGTGTCGGAGAGAATGCAGTCACAGAACCAGAATCTTCAGGTAATATCAGTATCAATGCAGGTTCTTTGACGATTGCTGATGGAATCAGTTCTATCAATACTTCTACTTCTGGTCAAGGCAATGCAGGTAATGTAAAATTAAATATTTCAGGTGAGGCGAATCTTATTGATGGCAATATTTTTAGCAACGTGGAAAGCGGGGCAGAAGGAAATGGCGGAAATATTACAATCGAAGCAGGCTCTCTATCTTTAGAAGATGGAGCGCAATTACAAACCTCGGTGAGAGCCGAAGATGAAGAACGACCTGGTGGACGAGGTAATGGAGGAAATATCTCTATTGATGTCGAAGAAGATTTGCTTCTTTCTGGAATTGATGAGGATGGCTTTGCTAGTGGAATCTTAAGTCAGTCGCAGAGAGGTACAGTAGGCAATGCAGGTTCTATCGAGATTAACTCTCAAAATCTTAATTTAGAAGATGGCGGTATTATTAGTAGCAGTGCATTGGGTCAGGGTAATGCAGGAAGTATTCAGGTTGAAGCTACTGAAAGCGTAAATATTGAAGGTTTTACGATCTTTGACGAAGACACCACGAGAACCAGCACCATAGAGACTGAATTAAGGTCGATTGCAGTAGGAGATACAGGAGAAATAGAAATTACAGCTAATTCTCTTTCTCTAAGTGATGGTGGTGAGATCAACAGTAGTACTTTTGGTCAAGGCAATGCAGGTAATGTAAGATTAAATATTTCAGGTGAGGCGAATCTTATTGATGGCAATATTTTTAGCAACGTGGAAAGCGGGGCAGAAGGAAATGGCGGAAATATTACAATCGAAGCAGGCTCTCTATCTTTAGAAGATGGAGCGCAATTACAAACCTCGGTGAGAGCCGAAGATGAAGAACGACCTGGTGGACGAGGTAATGGAGGAAGTATCTCTATTGATGTCGAAGAAGATTTGCTTCTTTCTGGAATTGGTGAGGATGGCTTTGCTAGTGGAATCTTAAGTCAGTCGCAGAGAGGTACAGTAGGCAATGCAGGAGAAATAGAAATTACTACAGGTAATCTGACTCTAACCGATGGTGGAAGAGTCAGTGCCAGTACTTCTGGTACTGGAAATGCTGGGTTAGTCACCATCAATGCTAGTCAGAATGTTTCGGCTGCGGGTGAGAATTCACAAGGTAATGTCAGTGGCATTTTTAGTAATGTCAGTCGCAATGCCGTAGGAAATGCAGGTGGGATTGAAATTACTACGGCTAAACTATCTCTAACAGGGGGAGGTGAAGTCGTTACCGCTACTTTTGGAAACGGAGATGCGGGAAATTTGACTGTGATAGCATCAGAATACATCGAATTGGTGGGGTCAGGTGAGGAAGTTCCTAGTGGTTTGTTTGCTAGTAGTATTGAAAGTGATGGAAACGGTGGCGACCTAATAATAGCAACTGATAAATTAATAGTTCGAGATGAAGCAGTAATCACGGTGGGTAACTTTCAACAAGTTGTGGGAAGTCGCGAACCACTTCCACCAGGAACGGGTGCTGCTGGTAATCTGGAAATTAATGCTGGCTCGGTTGAAGTTAGTAATCGAGGGACAATAACCGCAGATAATGCATCGGGGATTGGTGGTGAACTCACCCTGAAGGCAGATTCTTTAACGTTAGAAAATCAAGCATCTGTTTCCGCCTCAACTACTGCCGATCGCGGTCAAGGTGGTATTATAACTTTAGATATTGATGATACCTTAATCATGAGAAATAGCAGTTTAATATCGGCAAGAGCAGAAAGTGGTGCTAATGGCGGTAACATCAATATTGATGCCGAATTTATTATTGCTTTTCCCAGTAACGGTGATGGCAATGACATTTTAGCCTCTGCCGAACAAGGACAAGGTGGAAATATTACTTTTACAGCGGATTCCGTATTTAATATGAGATTTCGTCGAGCTACACCAGGAAACAGGACTAATGATATTGACGTTAGTTCTGAATTTCCTTCTGAAGAATTTGGTGAAGCTAGTTTCGTTAGTCTCGGTCTTTCTCAACCCGAACCTTTGGCAACAGAAACGATCACAACTTCTAATATTTGTTCTGTAGCAGAATCTCCAGAAGATACAACTAACCTAGTTGTCAGAGGAAAAGGAGGGATTACGCCAGCACCCAGCGAGCCATTTAATGCCGATGCGTTAATTACGGATGAATTATCAAATGTATCCCAAACCAAACAACCTGTAGGGGCGATTCCCGAATTGTCTTTACAGAATGGAAATAACGATAATTTAGAGCCAAACCCCAATTACATTCCGCCCCATATCAAACCAGTAGCCTATGAAGATAATGGCGAACCAGTTTACATTGCCAGAGGAGTAATTAAAACTGAAGATGGAAATGTAATTTTAACTGCTTATCCCACTAAAAATAATGCTACTCGGACTCCTACGGATGCAGCCAATTGCCATTAAAGTACAGCGAATTCAATCCAAAGGTAGGGTGGGCATCGCCCACCCTACTGTTACTCAAGAAGTTAATTCTAAATATTTACTATCTAATAAAAAACTACCGCTATCAAAACGAACTCCCCAATAACCACCAGGACGACGATCTATAACAACACCTCGATCGCCTACATTCAGTATATCAGGCGGTCTTAACATGGGCATCGGGTCGGTGGTTTTAACATAGGGTGGTAAAGCAGTTAACTTTACCATATCCCCTACTTTAATTGTTGTCATTTGTTGGTGGTTGGTGGTTAGTAGTTGGTGGTTGGTGGTTAGTGGTTAGTGGTTAGTGGTTGGTGGTTAGTGGTTGGTGGTTAGTGGTTAGTGGTTAGTGGTTAGTGGTTAGTGGTTAGTGGTTGGTGGTTAGTGGTTAGTGGTTACTCTGACTTCTGACTTCTGACTTCTGACTTCATCCCTCATCCCTTATCCCTCATTCCTTAAATCACTCCATCATCGAATTAAAGAAATCAATGGTTTCTTGCAGTGCGGTAATAAAGCGGTCTATTTCATCTCTGGTATTGTAAAAGTATAAACTAGCTCTCGCGCTACCAGAAGCATCAAATAAACGATGTAATGGTTGAGTACAATGATGACCAGAACGAATTGCTATTCCTTCATGATCGAGTAAGGTTGCTAAGTCACTAGCATGAATTCCTGGTACATTAAAAGCTGCTAAAGCTGCTCTACCTTCACCATCAGCATCGGGTTTTGCGCCGTAAATTCTGAGATTAGGAATAGTTTCTAATTTCTTAAATAAATAGGCAGTTAATTCTGCTTCATAGCTGTGAATATTATCCATGCCTATATTACTAAGATAGTCTATTGCTGCTCCTAATGCGATCGCTTCTCCAATGGCGGGTGTTCCTGCTTCAAATTTGTGAGGTAATTCACCATAGGTAGAACGATCGAAATAGACTTCATCAATCATTTCGCCACCACCAAGAAAAGGAGGCATTGCTTCTAGAATTGCTTTCTTTCCATAGAGGAAACCAATACCAGTGGGCGCACACATTTTATGTCCTGATGCTACTAGCCAATCACAGTTAATTTGCTGCACATCTACAGGCATATGAGGAACGCTTTGACAAGCATCTATTAATACTTTCGCACCGTATTGATGGGCAAGCTCTGTGATTTCTGATACAGGATTAATCACACCCAAGGTATTAGAAACATGGACTACAGCTACTAATTTAGTTTTATCTGATAACAGTGATATGTAGTTCTCTAAATCTAATACTTCTTGCTCATTTAACTGGATATACTTAATAATTGCCCCTGTTTTTTGAGCGATAATTTGCCAAGGAACGATATTGCTATGGTGTTCCATGACAGATAAAATAATTTCATCGCCTTTGTTTAAGTTAGCTAATCCCCAAGTATAAGCTACTAAATTAATTGCCTCACTAGCGTTGCGGGTATAAACTATTTCATCGCGAGAAGCAGTATTAATAAATTTGGCTACTTTATCTCTTGCACCTTCATAAGCATCAGTAGCACGATTACTCAAACTGTGTGCGCCACGATGCACGTTAGCGTTGTCTTGCTGATAGTAATTTATTAGGGAATCTAATACCTGTTGTGGTTTTTGGGAAGAAGCAGCACTATCAAAATAGATTAAGGGTTTGCCGTGGACTTCTTGATGTAAAATCGGAAAGTCTTTTCTGACTTTATCTCCCAGGGTTTTTTCTTGAATTATGGTCATAGTTGGTTAGTGGTTAGTAGTTAGTCTTTGGTTATTCTTGCGACAATTAAGATTTATTCGCAGATGAACACATATGAACACAAATGATTAATCTTTATGTAGCTTGTTAGTTACTGATAATTGCTTATTATTCACTGACAACTGATTTAATGTTTTCTTGTACTGATTTAACAGGAATACGTTCGATAATTTCTGTGACAAAAGCATCTATTAGTAATTGACGCGCATCATTCTCTGACAAACCACGACTACGCAAATAAAAGATTTCATCTGGCTCTAGTTGACTGACTGTTGCGCCATGAGAACATTTAACATTATCAGCAGTAATTTGTAATTCGGGTTTGGTATCAACTCTAGCTTTAGGAGATAGTAACAGATTGCGGTTTAGTTGAGATGCGTTAGTTAGTTGTGCGGGTTTAGGAACAAATACCTTACCATTGAACACAGTATGAGCGCGATCGCTTACAATACATTTATGTAATTGATCTGTTGTACCGTGGGGATGGTTTAGCTGAATTACACTATGAGTATCGGCGGTTTGTTCATCCTTCGCTACAGTTAAGCCATTGAGGTTAGTTTCGGTTTGTTCGCCGTCTTGATGAACTTCAGGAGTATGACGAGATATCTTTCCACCGAGGTTAATTTCTGTGAGGGTGTAACGACTATCTCTTTTTTGGTTAACTACGGTTTTACCAATGTGATAAGCAACGGTCGATTCTTTTTGTAAGCGAGTATGATTTATTTGAGCATTTTCCCCTAACCATACTTCTGTAACTGTATTGGTTAGATAATTTGATAACCCACTATACTCTTCTACTATAGTTAACTGGCTATTTTTTTCCGCAACTATCCAAGCTCTAGGTTGGGAAATTGTTACAGAGTCTTCTGCTACAGAAACAAATAATAAATGAATGGGTTTTTCCACGACAGTATTCGGCGCAGCCCAGATAATAGCTACATCAGAAATACTTGCTGTATTGAGAGAAGTAAAAACCTCTTCTTTTCCTGGTAGCGTACCTAAAAAGGGGCGAAAGTGTTTACAATAAGCTTCAGGTAAGTTAGTTAAGTTTCCGAGATAAATACCTTCTGGTAAACCTGATGTATCAGATAATTCCTCTGCATAGTTTCCATTAATGAATACCAAACGAGTATCTTGGGCTTCAGCTATAGTCAGGGCTTTTCGCGAAACTTCTCTGCCATCGTATGATTTGGGTGCAACAAGATCTAAATCTGACAATTCGGAAATATCTGTAAACCGCCACTCTTCATCTTTCTTTGTCGGTACAGTTAAACGAGATACCCAAGATGCCGATTGTTCTCTCAGGTTAGTTAACCATTCCCCAGTCTCTTTGTCTAATCGAGCGACTGGTGCATCGGAGCGTTGTTCTAATATTTTTGAGAGAAATAGATCCGCCTTTATTGATGGTGTTGTAGTCTGAGTCATTTTTTACCTGAAATTAATTATCTGTATCGATTCCACAATAATTTGGTGTAGGGACGTTCCATGGAACGTCTCTACATGGTTTAATTACACAGCAGCAGTCTCTTCTAAAAATTCATAACCGCGAGACTCTAGCTCTAACGCCAACTCTTTACCACCACTGGTAATAATCTTGCCATCCTGCATCACATGAACAAAATCAGGTTCAATATAATCAAGCAAGCGTTGATAGTGAGTAATTACTAAATTAGCCTTTTCAGGAGTATTTAACTGTTTAACTCCTTCCGCGACAATTTTCAGAGCATCGATATCTAAACCAGAATCAATCTCATCTAAAATAGTCAAAGTAGGATCGAGAATTGCCATCTGGAGGATTTCATTGCGCTTTTTCTCTCCTCCAGAGAAACCCTCGTTAAGACTTCTTGATAAAAAGCTAGATTTCATCTTAACTACTTCTAACTTATCTTCTACCAAGTCTTCAAAATCAAAAGTATCAATCTCATCTTCGCCTTGATGCTTCCGTTTTGCATTGTAAGCAACTCGCAGAAAATCTAAATTACTTACCCCAGGAATTGCTACAGGATACTGAAACGCTAAAAAGATGCCGTCTAATGCTCTTTCATTGGGTTCTTGCTCTAAAATACTTTTACCCTGATAAATAATATCTCCGCCAGTTACTTCGTAGTCAGGATGTCCCGCGATAATCTTCGAGAGAGTACTCTTACCAGAACCATTACGCCCCATAATAGCGTGTACTTCTCCTGCTTTAACTTCTAGATTAACCCCTTTTAATATAGGAGTCCCTTCAACATTTGCAGTTAGGTTACGTATCGATAAGATAGTGTCGCTCATAGTGTCTCTCTCAAGTAAAATTTGGGTTTAGAAGTTTCTATAATCCACCCTTTAGGTGTCATTTCAAGGCTTTGCCTGTTATCGCTTCTGAGTTTAACAACAAAAACGTTGTTTAAGTACATTGTAGGATACATTAACAACATTTTAGTTGTCAAAGTCACTTTTAAGGAATGAAGAATGAAGGATGGCGGTCAGACCCCCTAAAGGGTTCGTTAGTTGCTCATTGAGGGAAACCCAAGGGGCTGATTCTGTCGTTTCACGGCAGAACTCTTCTGCCCCGCCCAAGACCGCACTAACTCACCGCGTCGCCGTCAGAGGTGCGACCCTGCGGATGTTCCATCCGTTTATCCCCATCGCATTTGGGGGCCAAGGAACGCGCACCTAGCAAGGGAACGCTGACCAAGACAGGGATGAGGAAGACAAAAGTAACAATAACAGAGTAATCGGTTTTATTAAGCAAAGATTTATATTTTAATGAAATGATGTAAGTTTGTAGATTGAATAGTATGAAGTAGAATTCAACAAAAATTAAAATTTATTTGAGAGATGTTTATTTTTATTTACTCTTAATGACAAAAATTAAGCTCACTCCCGAAGAAGAAGCCTTAATTCCTAGTTATGTCGAAAAATGGCGTAACATAGCTTTTTCTACCAGACAAATTACACAGCAAGAGGCGGAAGAAGTAATCGGGTTTCTTTATGCTGTACTTGGTTATAAAAAACCATCAATAATTTTTGAAACTAATCTCATTAAGGCAATAGTTTCTCTCTTTGGCGAACATTATGGAATATTCGAGCGAGTAAACCCTATAATTGAATTTGCTGATGGCTATCAAATTTGGCATAAATAAAATTGTTTAATAAGCTATTTTTTAGATAAAAGAGACTGCCTATAAATAAATAATACAAGAAACAATTGCAGATAAATATTGCGAAATAATTAATCTTAAAATGTTTAAAATTCCCAGAGAATATCATTAGAAAAAGTCAGTTATTACGCAATGACTGGTTAATATTTTCTAGAAAACTTACCACTAACGGGACTTAAACAATTTTGATAGTCAAAATGAGATAAAATGCTTTTGTCGGTTGACTTTAGCATTATTATTAATAGCGATCGCGGTAATGAAAGAAACCACTCCCGCAGCCATGCCAGCCTGT
>NZ_LR213843.1 GCF_900659865.1 Hyella patelloides LEGE 07179 | reverse complement strand
TAACCTTTAGAGGTATCAGGACTTTGAAATATCACCAGGAGCTCATCTTCTCCAGTGATATAGTCTTTTACAATAGAGAAACGTACAAGGCTCTTTTTAGATGATGCCCTCTCAAAAGCAAAATTAACTTCATCAATAGTCTGCGGATAGCTCCCCGTCTTTTTCTTTTGGCTTTCTACCAGGGAAACAAGCGCGTTCATTTCATTTTTCCTCCTATACAACTCGTAAGTATTGGGAAGTGTGATGCTCACATATAAAACGAAAAGAGATGAATAAATAAAAAGTGGGATTCTTTTGTTTTTCGCTATGAGCAAAAATATCGTGGGAAAAATACATAGATACAGCAGGTAAAAATATGCAGCTAAGGCTGATACCCAATAGAAGCCATAAGCCAGTATGCTTTGAATAAAAAAAAGCAAAGCAACAACCAAATAGCTGTTTCGCGTTAGCATTGTCTTCCTTGATTTGCCCAGGTATCTAAAGGGATGGTTGGAATATACTTACATCTGCCTCCTAGGAGAGTTGCAGCAGCATTACAGCAGCAATTCCATGCGTGCTTAGAACGTCCAGTTCTTATAGGTGTTGCTGTGCAGTGATCGGGAACCTTTAACGCTACTAAAGGTAATCTCCTTTTATAGACTCCATCAACTTGATACTCTGTCTGTCCATTACCTTTAGGACAGCGAAGAGCATTGACGAATCCTGAATCATCATGTTCTCCCTTAATAGAAAAACCAGCCCTTCTGGGATCTCTAATCGCCCAATAAACTTGCCCACTCCCCCATCGAGTACCTGGAAGATACAACCTAGAACAAACTCCTCTAGATTCCCTTTTAATATTTTTGCCTTCGATAAAGGTAGTAGAAATTCCTTCTTCGGGAAATGTACGATCGCTATTAAAAGAATTTTCAATAAGTTTCTTTTTTGATTCGTTTACTAAAATCCAGTTTTGATGTTGATAGGCAATCATCCCCTTATATACCGCCATGTTATCAACAACGCTTGTAAAATATTGTCTTTTATCGGGAGTGTGGATTTTGAAAGAACATCCTTCTTTTGGTGAGCCTATTTGTGCTAAGTATGTAATACCTCTTGTATTTACTCTAAAGTAGGGAAGTATAAGTTCTCCATTTAGAGTAGTTCGCACTCTGTCCTTATTACCCCAAAAGGTAACTTGACCTCCCTCTGAAGCAATGACTTTCATTTTTTTGGCTCGTAAATCATCGAGCGGTACGTCCTCACAAACAAAACCTAATGGAATTTGCGAAACTCGACTGTTTGGACGCACCACGAGTCTATAGTCAGTCTCCTGACCAAAAGCTACACCAGCAGCGAGAAACACAGTGAGAGAGGAAAGCAAGAGTCTGATCTTCATACTGAAAGTCCTTTAAGGAAAGAAAAGAGCGGTGGGAAACATTCAACGTTAGTATTACAGCCTTAAAGAAGATAAGTAAAATCAGCTTGGAATATTTGCAAGAAGAAGGCTCATACTGTTTCCCGAAAGTCAGGGATAGCGTAGAGTCAGTCACCTTTCTGTAGTTGAGGACTACTCCTTACCTCATGAAGTTATAAAGCCCTTTTGTTTCGCTTTTGTGAATATCTTCATGCATTTCTTGTGCAAGTATTTCTTCTCTCCGTTGTGGGTTCAAGGAGGGGAGAGGAAAGCCAAACTCCTTTTCCACATCGTCAAAAGTCATGCGGTGCCATCGAACGTCTTTTATAATTTTATCTGCATCAAAGACGGTATGGTACTGCTGTTTCCAGAAGTTCCACAGCCTTCGTTTTGGTGGTTTATATCGAAATGACACTCTATCAAAGGTAGGCTTACCAAAGTCTACTCGCTGACGGTCGAATGGATAAACTTCAATCCAGCATATTTTTTCAAGGGGGAGCGCGAACTTGTCACAGACGAAGGCAATACAGTATTCGGCAGTATTAGTCAGAGACAGAGTAGCAACCGTCTTATAATCTTGCACTGCAATAACGCAGAGATTATTAATGAACACGTGGAAATGGCATGGATATCCCCCTTTGTCAGAACCATAGGGATAGTAAGTAATATATTCACTTAGTATTCGTTGTGTCATTGATGAGTCTTTTTTTAGTTCACGATGCTTCGTCACTCGCTTGTTATTGTCGTCAGTATTTTTGAACCCTGATGCGCCCTTTTCATTGTTTCTGAAAAATTTGTTTAAGGATAAGGGGAGGGGTAGTCTTATGCAAAAATAGTTATAGTATTGCCTGTCTTTTTACGAGGGTTACGGTTTGTTCGTCTGGCTAAGCTGTACATGAAAATAGACGGTTTTTTCCTTTTGATTAAGGGCATATTATAGGGTACGCCATATTCACTTCATTATTTGGTGTTTCTCTCTTTGTTTTACTCGAATTCTATCCCGTTATGTAAGTATTATCTGCTTACCTTCATCACTACACCTAGGTTATTACTACGAGGTTTTTATATCATGGAAGATACCCTTTTCGGTTATTTATTGTTCGTTATTATCTATACGTTTCTTTGTTGTTTGTTTCATCAACCTGTTACCGCTTCGACTCCTACGACAAGCCCTGTGGTTAAGGATAATATTTCGAGTTCTTCCGATCAGACCGCTCAAAAGGATGAAACATCTCTTGTTGTGCAAGGAAGTAAGGAGCATGAGCAACGACACAACAAGACTACCACCACTAAAGTTGAGAACGTTACGGAGAACGTCAGCATTGAAGCATTACTAGAAGGCATTGAGGTCAACAAGATTACGTTGAGGCAAGCCCGAAAAATAGCATCAGCACTACACATTAGGCAAAAAGTTAATGGGAAAGACCAGCCTAAAAAATGGCTTGTGTCGCAGATAGCAAAGCGTTTAGAGGCTAACCCTGCCGAAGTTGCTCCCATTATTGTTGCTAAAGTTCGTGCTGCCTAGGGAGCTTCGCAGAGGTAAGGTTTTGTTATCCAAGGGAGTCTTTTTCATATATCCCTTGGATTTTCCCATTCCTTTCAAGTATGGAAAGACGGGCAGATGGGAAAGAAGTACTCTATGTTATGCCTTGGTCATAGTTTGTATTAGTGTCAGCATTTTTTTTTCTAACTCAGTAAAGCTAGCTTCTTTTCTTTTCCCAAAGTAGCGTAGCAATTCTTTGACCACAGGTTCTTCATTGTATGGTGATTTGTATACTTTTTGTAGCTGATTGAATAATTTGTTCATCACTGCTATCTCATCAGAATCTAGCTCTACCTTTTGCAGTGCTTCTCTAGGAATGCCAGTTATCTTTTTATCGGGGAATCTAATGTTGTAGATACCGCTTCTTGCCCCTGCGTCCACAAAACCCCAGTAGCCAACACGATCTTTAAATTCTTCTATATTGGTGCGTAGGACACGAATACAGGTGTTTTTTTTTAATTTTTCAACCTCCTTTGGCTTTTGTTCATTATTTTTCCGTGCTTGTATCACTTTTTGCACAATTTCCCGACTAGGGACGTTATCACCAGCTTCTTCACAAGCTTCTAACCATACTTCTTTTTGCTTTTTTTCATCCTTAAACCGTTTCAGTGGGCGGATTTGGGCTTCGCTCGTGGGCAGCAAATAAAGTGGAACATTATGTTCCAGTTGGAACTTTTCTCTCGTGGTGGCAAAGTCTATCAGATAATTAATATACCGTTCTGAACGATTCATTTGCTCGATACAGTAGGCTTCAAAGGAGGTGTAATCTTCTCGATAGAGTTTTTTCTCTTTAATTTCCTTGAGTGCTTGGGCTACTGCTAACATTCCATTATGAAGCTGTTTCTCTAGCACGCCGAGTAGTTCTTTTTCTTCCTCGGTGAGCGGTGAGGAATTTTCTTCAGAGTTATCCTTCTGTGCTTTCTCTTCTTCTTTTTCGTCGTCTGTCACTACTTCTACGGCAACAGGGGTCGCGTCAGTAGCTTCCTTGTTTTCGCTGGCATCATCAGACTCGGTAGGATGAGTAGCGTTATTGTTTGTTGGTTTATTCTTTGATTTAGCAGAGGCTTTAGCCATAAGTGATTGTAGAAATTGCTAGTCTTTGTATCGTTATTGATATTCTAACAAGCAATGACAGAAACTGCTGTGGTATATGAACAGATTTTTCCCTGCACCCTATAATTGGGAGAGTAAGATATTGGAAAGTGTCCAAATTCTAGCAGATAGTTTGCGCTCCACGCCTCTTTTTGTCTTGGATAAATCTTGTCAGCAAGTAGCCTATGCACTAAATAGAAAAAATATTATTGAGTGAGGTGTTTCGTGGGTAAAAACTTCATAAAGTACAACAATACTAACATTTTATTAATATAATGTTGAGGATGGGATAATGCTAGTTTGGCATAGTCGTCTATTGACTAAGGGGAACAAATATAGGAACTATGACGAAACAGTATAAGGTTATACGTGTGAGTGTAAACCAATCCTTTAGTCGCATTGACTTGTATGCGCTGCGCTTTTTTAAAGCCGATGTCGATACCGTTCCTATGGATATGCCTGAAGATTTTGAAGGTAGGTGGGAGGACTCTTGGACACCTGATCTAGCAGTCAACTTGTATAGAAAAACTATAGCGCGTACGGTGCTTCATGAGTTTAAAGATGATCCTGAAAGCATTGTGGCGTTCATGAAAAAGATTGTCTATTGGCAAGGCGAGCCACCAGCAGGTGTTGGTATTGATACGTCTATTCGTAACGCCATGTATGCGCTTCGTAGACGAACTGATTTATATCCCCAGTATAAACAGATATTCTTCGATATTTTGGAGCACCCTGAAAAAGGAAACTATAGAGCAAAAGACACCGCGCTTGGTATTTTAGCAAGCTTTGAAGATAAAGAGGCGTTACCTCTTTTCTGGAAAATATATAAGGATAAGAGCGATTCTCGATTATCTGGAGTAGCAGAATTAGAGCTAATAGGTCTTTATAAGGTTTATCCTGAAGAGTTTATCGGTACGGAGTTCACTAAGTACTCAACGGAAAAAAATTATTAGGCATAAGGTTTTATTGGAAGAAGAGAAGAGGAAACGCTCCTTCTCTTTTCCTTTATTTAGAGGCAAGAGGAAAAGTGTTCATAAAAAAAGAGGGAATTGCAAGCTCTCCCCCCTTTTTCTTAATTACCTCACAAGACGTAATACTACATCCTTAAAGTGATGCTGCTATTGTGATGTCGCCATATGTGCAATAACCTCTTTGGTTTTTGTATCAAGTAATCTGTGACGCATAAGCTGAAGATTTACTTCATGTCCTTCTTTTACCACGCTTGTGACTGGTAGCACTAGGTTTAACGCATCTGTATGGGGTGTTAGCACTCCCTGATATGTTGCTGCAAAGATGTCGTTTCGTTTAATAACCTCAATAAGAGATGCCCTTGCTGAGGCATTTGCTTTTTCTTGAAAAAGACACATACGTTGATTTATTTTTTCTAAATCATATGTATCCTCAATCTCATATCGTCTGCACACTTCCTCAACCACGGGTGACTCAAGAGCTTGAATGACAAGGAAGGCGCGACAGCCCCTTGCTTGAAGCCTTCTAATAACCTCGTTTTTGTGATGCTCGATGAGCTTCATCCCAAAAGAGCCATAGAGGATAACGGTATCAACAAATGGTAAAATCCGTGTATCTACGATTTCCCATGCCTGTTTCAATGAGGTTATAGGACAAGCTTCAGTCGTCATCATCCCATTTGATGGGTGCGATCGAGCTGTGGAAGTTCTGGAACTTCTTTTGAGCGCAGTTTTTTCTTGAAAACCGTAATGCTCTAAAAAGGTATACCAAGGTAGTCCTGTGACCGATACTACTACTGCTTCAAGTAGATCGGCTGAGATACGCTCTTCGGAACAAAGTGTTTTGTTTTGTGCGATTTTATTGAGGTATTGTTGGAATTGGTTTGCAGCCTTGGTGTACCTGTGGGGTCTGTTGTATCCAGGTAACTTTGCCTTGTTCCACGCCTGATAATCGATTATCAGTTCATCATATTTGCTTAGAGTTCCCAGTTTTTTTGCAACTATAAGCAGTTTTAACATATATGCAACAGAAATTTTCCTAGACAGTTTGTCTAGTTGAGCAACGAAGTGATGTTTACTCACAAGGTATTAATTAACTATTGATATAGCCTCCATGCTAACACAAAAAAATTGATGTGTGCGTCACATTACGTAATATAGGTGGCTATAAGGTGCTTGAAGTGATGCTTATGCTCTATCCCAGTACAGAAGTAGGTTAGCAAGGATGCGCTTTATCAGGAGAACATTATGTGGCTCTCTGTAAGAGTTATTCTTTTTTCAGAAATGAAAAAACCTCAGTGGCAACAGCGCACGTAGGGAGAGAAGTAAGGCAATTAACTTTTCTGTACATAGTAACTCCTTTGTGTTGTTGCTCAACGTTGCTCATTGTTGTTTAGAAGGAGCCACATTATGGATAGCTCTATGCGCCTTGATACTAGCTTTTGGATGGGGTGTTACTGTCTCTGTCTTAATCAAGCAACCAAGCAAAAGCGAGTGGTACTTTCCTACGGAGGGTGTGTTCGACAACTTCACGTCGAATATTGTAGCAGAAGAAGACGCATTATTCCTGCAAGTAGTGTTACTTCTTTTTAAGTAGCTTGTTCTTGACCTCTCTTGTTGTGCTTTGTTCTTTTAGCCATTTTTACAAGAACATCTACTCCGTGGTCAAGCAGGTTCGGTCAATACGTTAAGGATGCACGCACGTAGATATCAGACGTATATACGTTCCCTTTTCCTCTATATTGCACTCTTTCTCCCCCTTAAAATTATGGTTTCTCGCTCCCAATTTCCGAAACTCTCCAGAGCACTGACTTTCTGGAATCTTCTTGCGTTAGGCATCGTTGGTTTCGTCATACTTGGTACCTATGATGGAGATCTGTTTCGTGCTTCGATGGTCGCAGTTATGTTTCCTCTCTGCTGCATGATAAATAATATGATTGCTCAGCACGCTGAAGAAAAACTACTCCGAGGATATAACATCCTTACCAAGTATGTTTCTTCAAACTGCAAACCGCCCAATCTTACACGTGCCTATTTTGATGAAGCGGTGGCACTCTGGAACGTGCAAAAATATTTCCTCATTATGGTGCCTATATATTTTATGACCACAGTCTACATAGATGATGCGCTTCGCTACGAAATGTTTAGAAGCCTAGGGTTAGCTACTCCACTTATTGTATTGATTGGCGGGTATATGTTCATTGGTTTTGTTTTTATCGTTATCTGCCTGCCCTTTTGGTTTATCGGCTATCTTTGGCAGTTAGTTTTCGGTGAAAATACCCTTGATGAAAAGTGGTTCGATCGTGATATTGCGAGACAGCATCTTGAAAAGTGGAATCAACGGAGAGATAACAAAAATTTAGGAGGATAACAACAACAATTCACTCATCCCTAGAAAGGGAAGGTTTTTATTACTATGTCAGAAAGTGATTTCTTCAAACAAGTCTGCGATGAGGGCATCGCGCAAAGCGAGCCTGAACTATGGTCGCGTGAGCTCCCGTATTCCAACCGAACGCATTTGGTTAACCCTACATCGCGCACCAACTATTGCCTTGATATTTGTGGTGTAGCAGTGCCTAATGATTTTTTAGCAACAAGAGATGTACCTTCTGTGAGTATTATAGGTGCCTCTGGCAGTGGTAAAACAATACTTGCCCAGACCTCTATTCATTCCTTTATGAAACACAACAATCAGGGGGAAACTTGCGTCATCCTTGATAGTAAGGGCAGTATTCTTCCGTTTGCCAAAGGACTATCAGATAGGTATGGGGTGCAACTCTACTACATTAATCTCACCGACCCACGAGCTCACGCTCTTGATATTCAAGCAGAGCTGAATAATTCTGAGGAGAATGCGTTTGAATTTGTTTCAGAGATGATGCCTGTGAGCTCAAGCTCTGACCCCATCTGGGAGCAATCAGCTCAAGCTTCTCTGCTCGCAGTCATACTCTTTTTGATGCAGTCGGGTCGCCCCTTTGGTATGGAAGACATCTATGGCATTTTACAGGTAGCACCAGAGAAGTTAGTACAATATATGGCACAAACACCATCAGGGAAAATCTCTGCTGAACGCATATTCGGCGGTTCCAATGAAAAAGCTATTGACTCTGTCTTGTTCACGCTAGATGCGAAAGCGCGTCCCTTGAGAGCTGCTGCAATTCACCAGTACTATACCTCGCCTCGGCAGTACGTCTCTTTCCGAGATATCGCCCGTACTGGGGGCATTGTGGTGATTTCTCAGGATTATACCACGGTACATATGACCCAGCCTTTTATAAGGTATCTCATACGACAGTTTGTGATGCAGAAGCTGGAAACCCCTGATTATTCCCAACCAGATTCGATGATCTATATTGATGAGATTAGTTCATTAGGCAAAAATCCCCCCGCGATTTTGGAAGCGGTTATTCAAGGGCGATCGAAAAGACTGATGACCTTCCTTTCCAGCCAATCACGTTCGCAGTTCGATCGTATCTTTGGTCGAGAGGGAGCTGTTGAAATTATGAACTGTTGTGACTTTAAAGCCCTGCTGCGTTGTAATGATTTTGAAAGTGCGACGTACCAGAGTAGGATGTGCGGACAGAGATACGTGCAAAAAACATCAGAGAGTTTTGGCACGTCGTATTCGATGAGTACTAGCGAAGAGTTAGCAGCAGCTATCGAACCGAATTGGTTTTTTGGGCTTCCCAAGCCTAGCCCTTCAGCAGGACTTTCCTATGCTTTTATTTCACCAGAAACAGGGGTACTCAAGCTCCATCGTTCTGGTGCCTATATGCAGGAGCATCAACCCCCACGAGCTGCGATAGCAGGTCGTCAGTATCGAAAAAATGCTAACTTGCCTCCCTGGTCACCGAAAGCCTTGGGTGCTACTGCTGGGAACAATCCCCCTCGTCCTCTGTCTCGTCAGCACTTTATTCATACCTTTCAAGGTAATCCTGCGATAGCAGGGTTTGCCTACGATTTTGTTTCTTCCTGTCTTCATAACGCCATGCATCAAGCCTATGGCAACTTCTCATGATCATGATGTTCTACAGTAAAAAAGATTTAATGGAGCTGTACGATATCTCCTATAACACGGTAAAACGTACGATCGCAGCCTGCGGTCTTGATACGAGTCGGGTGGTCTACACCGAACAGGAAATTGTGACGCGCTTTAAACGTGCGCGAAAACTTTTTCGTGAAGGGTACTACAGCCGAGATGTACGCCAATTTTTCGAGCAAAAACCAATAGAGGAACTGCTACCACCACCAGGTAGTAGTCATACTAGCCATGATGGATAGAGCAGCAGTGAAGACACGGTTTAGCTTAAGTGACCAAAAGCTAAAAAGAACCCTCCAGTACTGTCAAATCAATGAAACACAAGCAACTTTTAATGACGAAGAAGTTACTTTAATTGGTGACTTACGAGTTCTGATTGAACAAGAAAAACTCTCGTATGCAGCAGCAGGGAAGCGTTTGGGGCTTTGTTCTCCTCCTTCTCAACCGTCATCATCATCATCTGCGTCCTCAAAGCGGAACGCAGCATCAGCACCAGGAGAAGGAGCAGGGATGCCTGATTTGAATATTCAAGCATCTCCAAAAATTAAAGAACTGTTTCAGAAGTCAGCCCATGCTGCCTTACAAGCAGAAATGGATGAAGCCTTTGCAGCAGCGTTACAAGAGTTACCTGCTATGGCAGTTGAAAGTTGGAATAAATTAACCACATCAGGTGATTTTGCCAACGAGCTTCCTGTGGCACATGATAAAGCCCGTGAGCTGATGGCAGCATCCTATCAGGAGGAACAGGATAGAAAAAGGGCAATGCCTCATCCGCGACCAATGAAACAAGTGTATCAACCCTTGGGGGGCGCGGGATTCGGAGCGGGGGAGAGTGATGTTGATGCTGACTTTCCCCCTGGTAATAATTCAACGTCCGTTGATGCTGAGTCTTCGACCTCAGAAGAACAAACTCTTGATGACCAACCATTTTCGCTTTAGTGTAGCAGGGAGCAATTGTAACAACCAGTAGCAGCTATAGAGAGAGCCCATAGTCGTCTTTTTTTCTGCTACGGTGCTGGTGCTGTTGCTGCTTTTGCTCCATATTCTTTTGTTCTCTTGCCCTCGCCTGACTTCTTGAGCAGACCTCATGTAGTCGGGCTTTTTCTTTGTACTGCTGCTGTTGTAACTCTAATCGGCGTTGATCGTAGGCATTATTGTAGTGAAGATTTCCCTCTAAAAGGTCGGTTCGTAGGGCTGAGCGATGTGCCTGTTGTTCCCATTGTTGTCTATTGTTGAGCAGATGCGCGTGAGGTTTTGAGATTGTCCCTAGAGCCTCCATCATGCTAATCATAAATTTATTTTCTGGTAGTCCCACCTTTTCGACAATTTGTAAATATTGCTTTCTACTTATTTGCCACGTTGCATACTGCCACTGAGCCTTTTTCTCAAATGATTTGCGCCGTGCTGCTGCCCTTTGTTGCTTATGAGTACGGTAGAGGTGTAGCACTGCTTTGGCTGTTTTCGTGATGCGCTCAAAATGTGTTTGTAAAGTAACTGCCTGTAAGCCTCGGACATTGAGTTGTAGGTAGACTTGTGATGATTGTTTGTCTTTTTCTACCGATCGTAGGTTGAGCGTTGCAGTTGAAACTGGTGTTGCCATTGTGGAAGCAGCAGTAGCACCACCATCACCAAGGGGGGCGACAGACATTTTAAGCCGTATAAAACTATCAGCTCGTCTAAAAGCCTCCTCTGCGGTAAGTGCCCCTTGCGATCGGGAGAGAAAGGCGCAGTAGACATCATCTTTCGTGAGTAGTTTTTGTTGCTGGGGAGAGGTCTTTTTTTCTACTGATTTATTTTTTTCTTCAAGTCTTTCTTGTTTGAGAAAAAGACTTGTTGCGACTTCTCGCTCAATGATATGAGCGTGTTTTTTCACAGGTGAAGTGAATTTGACGCGACCAATGTGCTGCACGTTAATACCAGCGTGCTTGGCTGCCTTGCTCCACGCGGTTTGTAGTGCTGTTTCCGTGCTACAAGGGGAGGGGGCTTGCTCGTGCTGCTGCGTTGTCTGCGCCTCCTTGAGACTTTTCCTAAACCCTTCAAGGGAACCAACGCTTTTTCTATGGCGCACCATGCGAAGCCAGCGTAGGTTAAACCCTGTGATCTGTTTACTGGTTAGCCCTTCAATACCAAGCTCTGGGCGATAGTTATTTTTCTTGTGTTGCTGTTTTCTATAGGTGTTGATGCCAAACTGACTCAGCGATCGCTCCATACTGGCGGTAAAAAGCTGATGAACGACCCGTTCGATGTGCCATACCTGGGTTTTATCAATGAGATGGAGCTTCCCGTCTGTTCCTTTCCCATATGCCTTAAAATTCACCGTCGAGCTATGTTGTGGTAACAAAGTATGTGCCACGGTGTTTTTCTTGACGGTGATAGTAGGATCAATGGTGGCAGAGGTCTTTGCTTCATGAGTTTGAAACTCAAGGGACGTGATATAGGTTTTGACTTCATGGAGGGCACATTCTGTTGCATAGTCGATAACTCTTTTGATTTGCTCGTCTTGGGTGAGATGATAGACCAGAGCTATTTCATCAGAAGCTTTAAAGGTGAGTGAATAATAAGCTTGTCGTTTAGCATCAGGTGTCAGTGCGTAGTAATGCTCTTTATATTTTTGTGTTTCTTTGTCCCCTGTGAATGGATTAGTACGAGTGCGCGTTTTCTCAAAGGGAACTTTCCCAGCAATGCCAGCCCGTAGTGCTTCCTCGCGTTCCATGAGTTGTTGGGGGTGCGTGCTGCCTCTATCACTCACTAGCAAGGCTCCTTCATATTCAACCTTTGAGACTAAACGCTGCTGCTGCTTATTAACTACCTTATTTCGCTGTTCGTAGTGTTCTTCCTTGTGAGCTACTCGTAGTATCATATCGTTGAGAATTTCTTGGGAAGACTTTTCTGGTCGTGGGGTATCGGCTACACGGAACGAGTATCCTTTTTTTTGCTCATAGGGGGTATCCTGGGTGCAGTAGCCTATTTGCTTTTCAACTAAATGCTGAAGCGTATTGATAAACACCTGCTGAGCATTAAAGGTGCTTCTTTGTAGGATGCCATAATGGGCTTCCTGGAGTTTTCCTTGTTCGTTGACCCCAAACGATCGCTGATAGAGGGTGATAGATTCTGCGCCTGCTGGTGGTGTCTTTTCCCGACCTTGCTTGTTGTTAGTTGCTTTTCTGGTACTGAATACAGGTGCTAAACGTTGGTACTTCCCATGATGGTCAGAAGCTTGGTAGGCTGCATAGGTTTGCGTGGCAAGGTAGTGCTTGGTTGTCTTGAGGGCTTCCTGTACTATCTTGGTGAGTTGTTCTTTTTCGCTTTTCGTACTCACCGTTAACTTTTCGGTGAATGAAGCAGGTAGACTCAGTTCATGTTTGACTGAGAGGCGGTCGAGGGCTTTTTGGTTAAGGGTATACGTGGTTGTATTGGTATGTGCCGATTTGTTGCCGTGAAAATATGCATCGATGATAGGTGTAAGGGTAGCGAGGGTCTTATGAGGATGAAATCGTCCTCGCGTGGCAAGGAGGGCAGCTTTTTGAATAACTTCCTTAGAAAGTCCCTGATTGATAGTACCAGCGCGTAGTGCGGTTCGTTGCACGTGTTGAAGTAAAAGCGTGGAGCGTTGTTCCGCAGTATTCTCCTTTCTCGGTGTGTGAGCAAGTTCAAAGGAGTGTCCGATTCCTTTAACATAGCCTGCCTCTTCTGTGGCATAGCGGGCGTTTTCTAAGTGGTACTGGAGAGAGTAGTAGAATATATGCGTGGTGAGATCGTGGGAGGCTTGTAACTTTTGGTGGTCAATTGGTTTTTTTTCTCTTCGTTCGCCTAGCCCAAAGTCGTACTGACGAATAAGGACACGATCTGTCACCGCTAAATCGAGTGCGGTATCAGCAAAACGGGGGCTAAGTCTTCGTCTTTTGTTGCTCACTGATGAGGCTTCTGAGTGAGCAGCAGCAGTAAAAGTATGCTGGGTGATAGAGTTTTGAGCATCTTTTTTTGCTGCCTGGACGATATGGTATATTTCTTCTTTTCGTCTGGGAGAAAGATTCGGATTTCGATACAGCTCGACCACGGTTCGGGGTAGCACAAACCAATGTTCCAGTGCTCCATTTTTTTTCACTACCTGGTTTGTTTCCTGTTGGTCTGAGAAGTTATCGTAATTCTTGTTTTTCTTCTGACTTTTGGTTGTTGTTTGAGCGGGAGGACGAGGGCGAGGGGGGCAGTTTGCCCAGACGGAAGCCTGTTTTGTCTTTTCTTGCTGTGGTTGAGGGGTAGCTTTCGTCGTCGCTTGCTTATACTCTGCCGATGGCTTCTGCGTGCCCTGTGATTGTTGTTGTGGCGGTTCTACTGCTGCTGCTGCTGGTATCCGTTGCGCAGCCTGTGTGGTGTTCAACGTGGCAAGAGTTGCCTTGCCTAGAAGTTTTGCATACTCAAAGTTGAGAGCTTGTGCCCGTGTTTCCCATAGTGCTTGATGTGCAGGCGTTGCTAAATCGCCGATTTTACGCTTTCGGGTTTTAATAAATTCATTACGAATTTCTACCCCAGTCATCGTGGCAGTGAGGTGCTCTCGTACCCTTACCGAGCGTTGAGAAAAACCATCTCGAACTTTTTCCGAAATACCGTGAATGCCAAAACTACAACCCTTGTCCTGTGAAAAGGGGCGATCGTAGGTTCTCAAGCCGATTTGTTCGCACGATCTGCGGAGTGAGTTTTGGTAGACCATCCCTGATGTGCAGATGGTCTTAAGGATATGCCGACCCTCTAGAGCTCCTGCGCTGCCCTCTTTGGTTATGCCAAGGTTAAACTGCACCACATGATCGTGAAGCTGCATATCCCCATCCCGCGAGAGTTCGTGGTGAAACTGGGCAAAGACCGCATCGGCTTTTACCCGTTGTGCGCCACCAGCTCCTTTTCGGATATAGGTGTTCTGCTCAATAATTACTTTTGCTTCCTCTACTGCCTCTTGATGTGCCTTGAGTAGGTAGTTTTTGAGTTCCCCTTGGGCAAATGCCCAGAGGATCGAGACATCTTTAGGAGCAGAGAACACATGATCAAATCCCAGAGTAGCTTCATGTCTTTTTTTTACAAGGTACTGTTCTGGGTTAGCCTCATGACCAAACTTTTTTACTCGCGCATGAAGCTGCTGCGTCCACTTTGTACGATCGCCTGCCCTTAGTAGAGCTTCTTCCTGGCGGTTAATGATAACTTTTTTGTTGCGTTCGCTATCAAAAAGGTAGCGATAATCTCGACTGTTGCTCCCTGTTTTACTTCTTACTTGCTCCCCATGAGCATTTTTTCCTTCAAAGAGCAAGCGAACGCGCTTATCTCCTTTTCTAATCTGATAGTCATCAATCTTTAAGGCATCACAGGCAGCACCAGAGAAAAACCCATGCGCATCGTCTCGATCCAGATAATAACTTTCTGCACCGAGTTCCTCATAGTAGCGTTTATTATTTCCTGTAATCTTATGAGTGGTTTGCACCTGTCCTTGTGGGGGAGCCTTCTTGCGAATAATTCCAGTATAGCGAAAAAATGCACTGTTAAGTGCATATGTGTCTTCCAAAGTGCGGGTAGGCAAGGAAAGAAAAAGGCGTATCCAGTTATTGTCAATTACTAGGGATTGCCCGTAGGTAACTCATCGGGTACTAGGTAATTGTAGAGAGGTGTACTACGAAGTTTGTTTGAGTAACTTCTGGGGAAACTTTACGGAAAAAGAGGGGGAAAGTCGAAAGAGGGAAAAGATAAAGATATAGAGGGGAGAGAGTGAGCAAAGCGCGTGGAGTTTTTTATAGCATCACGCTTTGCTCTTAACCGTTTGTCTTAGTAGCTATGAAAAATATGTACTTCCCTGAAACCTAACTCAAAGGTGATAATATCGCCCCCTAATTCAATATCACGCCCCCATTTCTCATAATCGATATAGCCTTCTAAGTAGGCAGGAATTTCATAGCAATCGGTGATTAGATTTTCAGCATACTCAGTGACACTCTCAAACTCACCACAATAACGATCCTCTAGTGCTGTTTGAGCTTCGTCTATATCATCGTAGTACGCAAGTACCGCCGATCCGAGTGCTGCCCCGTGTTCTTCCAGAAAGTGTGCCCAGGCTGCTACCTGTGCAATCGATTCATATTCATGGATGCATAACGACCCGAAGCCCTCATAGTCATGTATTGAATATTCTTCGGCTCTACCATCTTCAAGCGGTGATGCTTCTAACATTGCTTGTATTTCTTCCCTGATACCGTCTTCCCCTATAGTTGCATCAATCCAGATTCCATGAAGAATACCGTTGTTGTAGGCTGCTAAATCGGCTACGAAAATGCTTATTTTTTCATCGGTCATTGTTATTTCATGCTTGTAGAAAAAAAATAGAAAGTCCCCGCACATAGTAAAAATGAGCGGGGAACGTCAAGATACTGATTTTTCTATTTAATATTCAGAAGGAAGATAGAACACGAGATCGGGCAGATAAGGAGACACCCACACATCGACCCTTTCGTAGGCAAACGTTGTGTAGGGTATTTTCTGAGCTACTATTATGTTGTCTTCATCCCACTCACAGGAAAGGAGAGCCGATCTATCCTCAGACACTTCTAGTTTCCAGGTTTGCAGCGATCTGAGCAGAGGGTGATTTTTTAAGTCTGGATTTGTTTGCTGAGAGGCAATAGCATCCATGAGCCAGAAGCAACCATACTGCTCGGCAAGGTATTTTGTGCCGTCGGTAAGCAGTATGTTTTTAAATAAAGGTGAGTAACTATAGTAGGTCGTTGTGCCCCTAAACCCTGCTAGCTCGCGTTTGATATTTTTTTTCAGTTTTGGTTTGATTATTGTCTTTTCTTGATTCATACTATTTCCTATGGGGAGAAAGCCTCTGTGCTCTAACACAAAGGCGTTTCGTTAATTCCTTAGACCTTGCTTAGTAAGCAAGGACGTTACTAATGATTTCAGCTAGTGTGAGAAACAAAACCGAAATCATGAGGACAGCAAGAAAATTTCTTTCTGTCCTCGCCTTTTCTTCATAACCTTCTAATGTTTTCTCAAAAAGCTTTCCTACTTCATCTGTTAAAGCCTTTCTTTTTCTGTACGCTCGAATTGCTTTTTTTCCTTTTGCTTCTTCAAAACCTGCTTTAAATCCTTGCCAAAGTGGGTTTTCTTTGTCCGTTATATCTGCGCCAAATTGTCCAAAATTACGACCAATGGTGTAGCCTGTAAAATACTCATCGTCCTTTCCTTGTTCGTCTCTTTCTTCGTGTTCTTCTGCTAAAGAAAACGGTGGCTCTGTTGGTCTATATTCTGCGACTGCTCCATTCGTTTGTTTCATATGCTACCTATTGTTTTTTTATCCTTATAAAAGTTTTTAAATGTGTCGCTCTCGACAATATAAATGTACTATATAGCACTATCCAAATCAAGCTTAGTGAGCTGTTTTTATTGAATTTTTAGAGGTTTTTTTTCTGAAAATCTTTCCTTCCCATAAGCCCAAGCCAACAAGTTTGCTATTGCTACAATAGGTACATACTGCTGATGGTCTGCGAGGCTTACCATATCTATGTCTCACCGTGATGAAGAGCTTGAACGCTTTAAAAGAGAAATTCCCCTTGTTGATTTTGCGCTTAGCTATGGCTATTCCATTGATAAAAAGAAGACCAGCAAAAATTCACTGTGCCTCAAGAAAGATAGTGACAAGATTCTGGTAGGACGTGATAGCGTTAGTCGCGCTCATATCTACACCTCCTTGACCGATCCGCTTGATAAGGGAACTATCATTGATTTTGTGCAGCACAGAAGACAATGTAATTTAGGGTATGTGCGAAAGGAACTACGGCAATGGTTAGGGACTGCGAAGCACCATACTAGGCACCAGTACCAGCACCAGTACCAGCTAAGTCCAGAACTAGGGATAAAGCAAGATCGCGCCGTCATTCGGGAGCAGCTAGCGCAGTGTAGCGAGGTGCTTTTTAGTCCCTTTTTGAGAAGCCGAAAGCTTCACGGTACACTGCTTAAAAGCGCACGTTTTAAGGATACGGTGCTCGCTGATACGTATAATAATCTTATTTTCCCCCATCAGGATGTAGAAGGTATTTGTGGTTTTGAAAAGCGCAATGCTAACTATAAGGGATTTAGCACAGGTGGCGAAAAGGGACTGTGGGTGTCAAACACTTTCAAGGAAGATAAGTATTTGGTTATTTGTGAGAGCCCCATTGATTGTTTGAGTCACGCCCAGCTCTACCCTCGACAGGACACCCGTTATATGGCAACCAGTGGCTCTTTTTCGGCAAAGCAAAAAGATTTATTGGTGAAGGCAAGTGAGAAAATGAAGTTACGAGGGGGACGTACTGTGCTTGCGCTAGATAATGACGCTGCTGGGTACAAAATGAGGGATGAGCTGCAAAGGCATATACCTGATGCTGTTGTACGGTTTCCTGAGCAGCATAAAGATTGGAATGAGCAGTTACAGCGTAGGCAACAACAACAGATGTATAGATGAATAATCTTACCTTACCTCTGGGCTTTTATCCCTATGCCAGTATACTCATTAAAAAAGGAGCGCAAAAAATAGTTTTGCGCTCACAGTCGTAGAACCTACACCGTTGCAATGAGAGAGATATTTCCGTCATAATCGGCATGGTAGTTTTCTTGAACAAAGTCAAGGCAGTCAGATTTATGGCGAAATGATTCTACCTCTACGTGCTGATTGTTTGTGGAATTCACGATGGTGAGTGGTACATCGGCGATGTACCACTCACCATCGTGAGAAATCATGTTGTAGAGCCCATTGGAGCTTCCAAAAGTGGTATCAGCATAATTGATTGCCTCAGCTTTACTCTCAAATATTGCGATGGTATTCCAAGGACGAGACGGATCGACACTAGGAATTTCGACAAGGTGAGAAGCCATAGGAATGCTTTCCTAAGATAACCTAATAAACGTACTGAATATATCTGTTTTGTATTTGGAATCCAACAGTTGCAAAGGCTCCAATAAGACTCTAGTTGTCAGAAGGGGGAATCTGTTAGTTTTACCCTAAAAAGGGGTACCACGCAGATTTGAGCAGAAGTATACGTTAAGCAACCGTAATGCTCTGCGATTGTTTAGCTGTTTAGATATAATAAATTTCTGCTAAAATACGACCGCTCAGAACGCTTAATGTTTGCTGTACTATGTCGATTTTCTTCTGATTTATTGATAGGCTAGCTCTATTCCGAAAAATCCTTAGCGTATACTGTGTCACAAATATGCTTAGTACCCTTATATAGCAGCTTCCTTTAGCTTTAGGCGCATACGAGCGATAAGGCAAGGCACCACCTTCGATCAAGCCTTCCCTGTAGCCCCTTATGGTCGTTTTTAGGTGGTTATGAGATAGTCGTGTTTCAAGTCTTATTTTAGGGACAGATGTTTAAACTTCTCGCTCTTTCTCTAGCAGGTACGTATCATAATAGACTTATAGACGAATAACCTTTATTGATGCATAAAATAAAAGGTTCTCAATGAATAAAGAAGAATTAAAACATTATCGCTCTCAAATAAAATCGCTTGCTGAACGTTATCATGCGCCAAATGTAAGAGTCTTTGGTTCTACCGTGAGAGATGATAATACTCCCGAAAGTGATGTAGATTTTTTAATTGATGTGTCTCCAGAGCAAACACTTTTCGATTTAATTCGCCTTACTCGTGCCTTAAAAGAATTGCTTGGCTGCGAAGTCGATGTTGCTCAAAGCACAGTACTTCATCCGATCATACGAGATGAAGTATTAGAGCAGGCAGTTTCTTTAGACGATTTGTAGGGAGAAATATCATGACACAAAAACGAAATTCGTTACTGTTTCTTTCTGATATTCTCCAAGAGATCGAGGGCATTGAATCTTACGTTGCTATGGGCAAGCAAGAATTTTTGCAGAATGAAACGATTCAAAGAGCAACGTTTTACAGGTTGCAGACTATTGGAGAGGCAGTAAATAAACTTCCTGATGAATTAAAAGCAAAATACCCTGACACCCCTTGGAGAGATATTGTGGCGTTTCGGAATCTGCTTGTACACCGTTATTGGAGAATTGATCTAAACGTAGTCTGGGCAATTATGGACTCAGATGAAGATAGTATTATCCAGCTAAAACCTGTGGTGCAGGAGCTTATTAAAGAGCTTTCTTCTTAGTAATGATGGTTGTTTTAAGAGAAGAATTGCCATCAATTCTTCTCTTTTTCCATTTCACTTTAAAGCTCACATCTAATCGAGTTATAGATGCGTCTCTTTGGGTACGCCTTACGTTACTACTCTAACCAGCCGTCACTTAATATCCTAGTAAAGTAGGAAAAAGGGGAAGTCCAACTAGAATAGTTTCTCTATATTGCATTTTATTATGCAGTCATTAAGTATCATATATACAGAACTAAAATGACTATATCGCAGGCTTGAAAAATATAGTGAAGAACCAAAGAAGTGTATATTCTTGAGGTTTTATCCAAGGATAGCTGCCTTTTTTGATGTTTTTAGACCTTGTAGGTATATGAAATACGGCTCAGGACGAGCAAGAAATTACAGGAATTTCTGTCACTAAGAATGCAGCTTGTTCGCTGATAATGAAATTTTTAAATACTATAAATAGTAGTCTTTAATTGAAAAAGCTAAGAGACAGAGAATCAAGGACAGTCTGTATTGTAGTTGCAATTCCCTGAAACCTGAAAAACGAGGAATTCTACAAAATGATAAGAACGGGGAATTGCGCTCAGTTGATTTGCCTTGGGCTATCTTTGGAGAGGTCAATTCCTCTATCATACAAACTCAAAGAGTTGTCATATTCAAAATTCAAAGTTTATAATTGCTAGTCGTAAATGATATTTCATGCGTTTATATTCCTATGTCTGAGAATAAAATTGATATTCACAAACTTTACGCAAGTGTTCTAGATAAATCCGAGGAGACAAACGTACCTAGATCGGAAAAAATTAAAAGTTGCTATTCAATTGGGGATGGTTTGTGTCATGGTGATAATCAATATGTTTTTAGATGTTGCTGTGATTTGACAATTTTAGGTTGTGATTCTGATTGGATAGAAAGAAAGAGGTGTGAGAATGGTCAACCTGTAGGTAGTTGGGAAAGAGTTGAAAACAGTGATTGTACGAAGTTTTTAATCGATTATTTTCAATATGGTCATAAACGCATCAATAATACCTATGTTCCATTAACAGAGCAAGAGTACTTACAGTTACTTCAAGAAAATGAAAATATAACAGAGCAAACAAGTCCTTGTCGCGTTGTAGGAGTGTCTCCTAATGCTTATTGTATAGGCGATTGTGATCGCGAATTTCAGAATTGTTTGCTTAGGGAAGTAAACGGTTCTTTTTACTGCTCTTGTTCTGCATAGGCGTATGGCAACGATTGTTGAAATTGACCGCCATATCCCTTTTAAACCCTTAAATTGAAAAGACTATGAGATTTTAACTTTGCCAAGAATTATATGTTTTGAGGTCTATCTTTTACTATTTTGGGCATATCTCGATCTCCTCTTAGTATTTCTATTTACCAATGATTTCATCAAACGAATAAGTACCGAAATTATGACAAATTTTTTCGGTTATTCTACTAAGAAAGGGCTTTTTCTTTTCCTTTCTAACCAAAACGTATAGCCTAATCCATAGAACTGAAGAGGTCATCTTTCGCCTAATGATTAGGCGATCCCTATGTCCAAATGATATTTCGGACTTTGCTTAGGGAAAGATAAGGGTTAGTGAATAATATTAGGGAACAGAATGAAATCTAAGAGTTATGTTATTTGGAATAATAAAGGTGGAGTAGGAAAAAGTACTATTTGCTTTCATCTTGCTAGTGTCTATGCAGCAAAAAATCCAGATAAGGATATTGTGGTTGTTGATATGTGTCCCCAAGCGAATGTTTCAATGATGCTTCTTGGAGGGGGGGATATGGGAGAGACTAAAGTAGAACAATTAATCTCTGAAGAAACTCCTAAGAGTATAGTTGGATACATGACAGATTCTATTATCAATAATTATTCAACGGTAAATTTGAAAAAATTCCTAGTAAAAGTTAATGAGAATAACGAACATCTTTCAAAGAATCTTTTTCTTTTATGTGGAGATGGAAATTTAGAGCTTATTGCGCCTTTACTTGCAGATAGAGCCAATGCTGTACCTCTATCTCAAGCTGATAAACCTTGGGAACAAGTTCATTCAATTATAAAAAAGGTTACAGATGACCTCATAAATGAGGGTAGAGAAACTATTTATTTTATTGATACAAATCCCAGTTTCTCAATATATACGCAAATAGCTATCATATCAGGGGAAAAGTTGATTATACCTATCAATGCTGATGATTCTTCCAGAGTAGCTATATCAGCCTTATTCAATCTTATTTATGGGTCAGGGCAGCTTCACCCAGTTTATGGCAACTATACTTTTTCAGTTAGATTAAACAATAATGGTATGAGAAGACCAATAATACACCTCCTTCTTGGAAATAGGTTTACCCAGAGAGTAGGAGCTGCACACGCATTTCAAGCTTTATCTGAGGCAACAGCAAATGCAATGTATAAAGAATATAAAAAAAACCCTGCCAGATTTAGCAACTATTCTACTGGGACTACCCCTTTGCATTTTGAGGATTTCCAGGAAAAGTATGTATTTGAATTGAGAGATTTTAATAGCGCGGGAGTTGTAGCAGCAAACCAAGGGTTGCCTTTAAATGAAATTGCAGAGCATAGAGTATATGAAGTATATGGACAAAAAATTCAAGTCAGCAAAGAACAAGGAGAGCTTTGTAAAAAGGTTATTGAAGATTTAGCCAGCAAGCTGTGAAATACAGGCATTGCATGATGTTCAAATATACGCGCTACCTTTGTTCGGACAACTCTGTTTTGGTGAAAATAATGTACGACTGCATATATACGTTTACCAAATAACCCAAAATCGACTGTCCGAAAATTTATAATATTTTAGACACCTGAAATCGAGGTGCTTTTAGTGTGCAAAAAATCGTTTTTAGGCTATTATTGGACAGTCATGTCTACTAATCGATTTTTTGGACAGTTTCTATGCGCCTTTTTGGATATGCGAGAGTTTCAACCAGCCAGCAGTCACTTGATGCTCAAGTAAACACCCTTCGCACACATAAAGTCTGGAAGAATAGAATTTTTACTGACAAAGCATCGGGCAGCACTGTGGATCGCCCAGGGCTTGATATGCTCAAGGTGAAAGTTGAGGAAGGTGATATAATCCTTGTCACCAAATTAGACCGACTAGGCAGAGATACCGCAGACATGATCAATCTGATTAAGGAATTCGATCAGATGGGGGTTGCTATCAAATTTCTTGACGACGGCATTAGTACAGAAGGCACAATGGGCAAGATGGTTATCACTATTTTGTCTGCCGTTGCTGAAGCTGAACGAGCAAGAATCATGGAACGTACCAACGAGGGTAGAACCCAGGCAAAAGCAAAGGGGGTAAGATTTGGGAGAAGACGCTCATTAGATCGTAAAGCAATTCTTGAGCTTCATCAGAACGGGGTAGGTGCAACCGAGATAGGCAAGAGGCTAAAAATCGCTCGCTCCTCAGTGTATAATGCCCTTGGAGAGAGCGATTAACGTTCTTAATGCGTTTGTGCTTGATGAATAAGCCCCAAATCCTAGAAAACTATTTCCAGAGAGACGACCAAACAAAATAGAGTAGATATTAAGTACATCTATTTTTTTGCATTATTATTGTCACAACAGATATCAACTCTGTCAGATTGATGGGCTTGGGAATATGCTGTTGATAACCAGCATCAATTGAACGTTGCTTATCTACTTCCCCCGCATAAGCCGTAAGTGCAATCGCAGGAATATTCTTTCCCTGTGGTAAGGCACGAATTTGATTTATGAGAGTATATCCATCGACTTCAGGCATTCCAATATCGCTAATAATTAAATCTGGAGTTGATTCGTTAAACGCCGACCTTGCAGCCTTTGCCGATTCGACTGCTGTTACTTTTGCCCCGTCTTGTTCTAAAACTAAGGTCAGTAAGTCCAGTGAATCAACGTCATCATCTACTATCAAAACTCGAAGACCATTTAAAGGATTGAGTTCTATAGTTTTATTCGACTGTTCGTCTTCAAACTGCCTCACTGTTGGTGTATTTATCAGTGGCAATCTAACGCTAAACGTAGCTCCTCTATTCTCGCCTAGGCTATCGGCTGCCACAGTCCCGCCGTGTAGTTCGGTTAAGTGACGCACAATTGCTAAACCTAAACCCAAACCACCGAATTTCCGAGTTCTGCTGCTTTCTGCTTGACGAAAACGCTCAAAGACATAGGGTAAAAATTCTGGCTCAATTCCTTTACCTGTATCTATGACTTGAATTAGTGCTTGTGTACCAACCCCCTTTAAGGAAACTGTTACTTGTCCGCCTTCAGGAGTAAACTTAATCGCATTAGAAACCAAATTCCAGACTATTTGCTGTAAGCGACTTGCATCACCCGAAACCTGTCCGATATTGGGTTCAAAGCTGGTAACAATTTCAATTGATTTAGAGTTTGCTGATAGTTGCACCGTTGTTAATGCCGATCTAACTATTGTTTCCAGATTTAGAGGCTTTGTTTTAAGCTTTAGTTTTCCCCGTAAAATTCGCGATACGTCTAATAGATCGTCTATTAAATTTGCCTGTAGTTTGGCATTGCGTTGGATGATTCCTACTCCTTGAGCATATCTTTCTGGTTTGAGTCTGCCAGCAGAAAGGAGTTGCGACCAGCCCAAAATGGGATTAAGGGGAGTGCGTAATTCGTGGGAGACAATTGCTAAAAATTCATCTTTTAGCTGGTTAGCCTGAATTAAATCTTCTGTTTGTTGCTGTAGTTTGGCTTCTAATTCTTTAATTTGATTGATATTGGTATTAGTGCCATACCACCTAACAACTTCTCCTCGCTGATTGCGTAAAGGTCTGGCTCTGACTAAAAACCATTCAAATTCACCGTCCGCTCGACGCAATCTGGTTTTTAGGTTGTAATTACAGCCTGTGGTAAGACAGCGATGCCACATTTCTTTGACATCTGCGAGATCGTCGGGATGAATCATATACTCCCAACCGCGATTGTTGGCTTGTTCGACAGTCAACCCCGTATAATCCTGCCAGCGTTGATTGAAATAATCAGTTTCACCGTTTGGTAATGCCGTCCAAATTTGCTGGGGAATGGCTTCGGTAATCAGTCTCAGTTCTTCTTCTCTTTGCTCTAAGGCTTTTTGATTGTTTATCCGCTCGGTAATATCTTGAGCAATCCCTATCATCCTCACTGGTCTACTTTCTGGATTATAAAACCCTCTACCTTGGGCAAGAATCCAATGAATACTACCATCAGACCAAACAGTGCGATATTCAATCTTGTATTCGGTTTTCGTCTCTAAAGCCTCTTGTACTGCTGCATCGGCGCGTTCACGATCTTCTGGATAGAGAGCATTGAGAAATACTTCATAGCTCATTTCGGTATCGGGATTTAAGCCAAATAGAGCTTTACATTGTTCCGTCCACTCCAAACAGTCGGTAGTTAAATCCCAAAACCACATCCCCAAACGACCAGCAACAGTAGCTAACTTTAACCGTTCTTCACTCTGACTGAGATGTTCTTCAATCTGCTTGCGATTATGAATCTCTTGGGCAACGCCTAATATCTGATGAATTGAACCGTCGGGGAGACGAGTGTGTACTTTGTCTTGACTGTTAAACCACCGCCATTCACCGTTTTTATGACGCATCCGATATTCAAAGTTATAAACCTCTTCCCTTTGAGAATTACGAAGTCTTGACAAATGAGCGGGAAAACGAGCCAAATCTTCGGGGTGCATTACTTGAGCTACAAAGTTTTCCCCCAACTGGGATATTTCCGATACGGTGTAACCCAATATATTGTAAGTTTGGTCATTAATGTAGGTGTTGTGTTCAGCTATGACATCGTAGACATATATTATTCCTGGCAGAAAATCGGTCAGCAGCCTTTTAACTTGGGTTGGGGATGTTTTTTGAGATGAGTTTTGCCGTGTAATTTGTGCTTCTATATTCTGGGTAATGTCTCGAAAAGTTACTTCTACACCATAAGCTTGGGTGTTATCTGCTTTAAATAGCGGTAGGGTGTCGATTGATAACCATACCAACTCGCCACTAGGCTTATAGAACCCCATGACGACATCAGAACAAACTCGACCCGTTCTTAATGAAAAGATGGCAGGATAGGTTTCTGGCAAAAATATAGAACCATCCTCATGAATTGTTTGCCAAGGTGGATCGAAAGCAGAAGTACCAACCAGTTGCTCGACAGTGTAACCTAAGAGTGCTTCTACCTCGGCATTGCAGCTTTGAATAGTTCCATCGGCTAAATGAAATATGACTCCGACTGCGGTATTCAATTCTGAAGTAGGATTCACATTCTTTTTCATGCCAACGGATCAACTATTCCTACAATTAGCTTTTAATTTACAATATTATTGCTCTGTCGTAAGTTAGAGAAACTTAACCAAGTTATAAGAATCTCAAGGAATTTTTCTACTATAGGTAATTTATCTTATAACTTTAGATGGATATTTTTATCTTTCTCAAGATGGATGTTTTGGCAAAATTATCTTAAATCTTGATGAATTTGAATGGTATTTAATCAAGGCGATGCAAGGGAATTATTTAGTTGGTTGCAATCCCACGTAATTTCATTACGAATAATTATCGCTAAAAGCATTACTCTTTCGTATTTCATACAGAAGGGCGCGGTAAAGAAACATCTTCCAAACTGGAAACTATTGGAACTAAATCGATTTTTACCTCACGGTTAAGAGCTTGAGCAACACGATTTAACATTGAAAGTGAATGCCCCTCGTAGTCAGCATCCTCTAAACGAGAAATCACTGATTGAGTAGTCCCTACCATTCGGGCAAGTTCTGTCTGACTCAATCCAGCTTCAGTACGAGCATCATAAATTAACTGAGCAACATGAACGTTGACTTTGGCTTGTTCATACAACTCTCTCGTTTCGGCATCATCACCAATCATACGATCTATAATGGACATTGCATCAGAAGTAGTTTTTTTAGCCATCATTATTTATTCCTCTACGTATGTATGCTGTTTGGGGTCACGCTCAAATTTCTCTTTCCTCTTTATAGCCAGATCGATATCTTTCTTTGGCACTGCTGAAGTTTTCTTTACTATCGCATGACTAAGCACAACAACATTTTGACCCTCGAAATAATAAAAAATCCTATACTGGACGTTACGATGTTTGGCTCTCAGTTCATAAATACCGTCTCGTAGATAGTCAGCTACAGGTCTTCGTAACTCATGCCCATAAGTAGCAAGTCGATCTATACGAGCAGCACAGCTAAGAAAACCTTTCATATTCTTGCGTTTTAGCTCCTGTAACCATTCAAGCACAGGAACATCTCCCGCGTTCTCCTGATAAAACAGTATTGAAGTTGTAGGCACTCTAGACTCCTAAAGAATATTATACCAATATTGCGATAAGACACACAATACCTTTCTTTGCTGGGTCTTTCAAGGCGTTGTGATTACTTGCAGATTTTCGAGTTAGAGATCGCGAAAATAACTTATTGATCGACTGGATTACTGGCAGGGGTTGAGTAAACGTCGTCATAGTGCGGTTTCATGCAGTAGTCTATCTACCGATGCGAGATCGCGAAGTTGAAATCGCTTCGTAGGGATTATCGATCTCGTTATAGTTCGGTTTGACGATGTAGAACTCAGTTGAAGTGCTAGTAGTTCCGTTTAGTTGAAGTTCTCCGAAATATGAATAACGAAAAATCAAAACTTTTTCTATCGATGTTTGTTCATTAAAACGTC
>NZ_LR213842.1 GCF_900659865.1 Hyella patelloides LEGE 07179 | reverse complement strand
CATCCAGTACGCCGAAAAAATAATTTCCCACCATCTATTAATTTGCTCAAAATTAGTAAATCGATAGTTAGTCCATCCTAGTTCTTGTTTACACTGGCGAAACCCATATTCACGCCCTATTCTCAAGCCGTATAAATTGCCAAGCTGCTGCTTCATTTTGTGACGAGTAGTTTGAATATTAGTCATCACAAAAGAAGTAGAATTGGGTGGCTCGCGTTTCAGGGTCAGTAGTTATTTCCCAATAAGTTCGTCGGTTTTTTTGACCATAAATTATTTCTCTAATATACCTAATCTCAGATGTCTTGGTGCGCTACCAGATGCGCCTTTCGTCGACGCGGGGTCGCACCGCTTTTTGGTCGCTAAAAGTTCTCTTGAATTTACACCACAGAGCGCGCTCTAACCTTTTGTTCTGGGGATAGCCAAACACCATGATTGTTTCTAAGTGCTACTACCCAAGGTAATTGATATTTGTCTAATGTTCTAATAAATGAACTAGCTTCGCCATATAAGCTATCGGCTAATACTAATTCAATTTTAAATCCAAATTCTATTAGTTCTCCAATAATTGATGATGCTAACTCAATTTTAGTTTGGTAAGTATCTGACTCTTTTAATGTTCCTCTGGGTTTGAAAACTTTAAACATTAGAGGAAAGGTTATATTTTGATAAACCCCATAAGCATTTACTGATACTATTCCATTGTCTATTTTTCCTACACTGCCTAGATATTGTCTCGCTACATAATCTGTTTTCTTCCCCTTCTTTCTATCTCCTGTTTCGTCAACCACTACTATGATTTTTTCTTCTTTTAATGCTTTTTTGGTTGAACTCAATCTTCTCTTTTTGAGTTCTGATACTGACCAGGGTGAATTGGCTATGAAGTGGTGTAATGATTGAGGTGATGAAATTCCTACTACTTTAGCAATCTCTGGTAATGATTTCCTCTTAATTGGTGAAATTATTCCTTGATGTAAATATTTGAAACATTCATAATTTCTAACATCAGAAAACAAGTCATTATAAGAGTCACAATATCGATCTATTACGGAAACCGTCGGTGTTGGCGATCGCTTTAAATGTTTAAGAATCTGCAATTCTACATCCATTGCCCTCTCTACCTATCCGCTTCTAAATATTTCTTCTATTGTAATTCCCATCTCGGAAAGTGACATAAGAGGGTTATAGCAGTCGAAGTAAAGATTAGGACGATAGAAAAATATCTCACGCAAAGTCGTTTACCCAGCTTCGTGTTCTGGGCCAAGAGGTCACCGCGTCGGCGAAAGACCCTAAAGGACTAGCTTCCCTAAAGGACTTCCTTCGGGGCGCGCGTCGCGCAAGGGAATGCTGACCTAGCAAAGAGACTTAAAGGTGTCTTAACCTATAGTTCGATTGCTATACATTTAACTTTTATCCTGATTATTTGGTGGGCGATATTCGTTGTTCCATTTTTGAGCAATACAATGACGACAAACTTGCCATCTTGTTAGTTCTGCTTGAGGTGTTAAAGATTGACATTGAGGGCAAGTATTTAATTTTTGAGAGCTTTGTTTTATATTTTCTAGCCAACTATGAATAGCTGTATTAGCATCAATTTTATTCTCAGTTTGTTTGACTTTATTTACTAATTTTTCTTCTCTTAGTTTTTTCAGGTTAATTTCTTTTAAGGGGACTTCTATTACTTCTTTTTTTGGTTTATTATGCCATTTAGCAGGAGAAAACCGAATATCTTTTAAAGTACAATCTAAGCGATAATTTAGCTTCTTAAGTAGTGCATATCTTTGTAAGGCAAGCTCTTGCGCCCAAACTGCACTGGATGTAGCCACATAAAGGGTTTCTCTATCTATATGAAGTGGTTTAGTATTTTTTAATGCTTGTTGATTAACAACCTGATGCCAACATTTTACAACTTGATAATATTCTCGATATTTATTCCATTCGGGTTGTTGGATAACTCGTTTTAAAATACGATCTAAGGGATTTAAAAACATGATATATCTAAATAATAGTAATGGGTAACAAGTAATGAATAATGATAAAAATCAACTAATTTTTTTCTAATGATTAATTTAATATTTAATTGCCAGATAAATAGTATCTTGGGATATTAGCAAGATAATTACAGCGTCTTGCGCAACTATCTAGTACATCATATTATCTATTGATTTTATAACGAATAGAATTAACTTATCTGTGTTTATCTGTGTTTATCTGTGGACGAATTGTACTGTCTCAAATTGAAATTAAATTCGCTGTATTATAGAATAATACTATTTTTTCGTAACTCAGTCGTTAATATAGTAAAAATGCTAATTCAAAAAATAGCTCGTAAAAATATCTTAGAGATTCTTAAACAGCAAACGGAAAATAATTGGCTAATCAACTATAACAATTTTACTTTACTACAGCTAACTCAAGAACTGGCGTTAGAATTAACAAACTTTAAATCAAATAATCAAATAACTCCAACAGTATTATTAATAGAACCAGATAACCTTAAATTTATTGCTGGTTTCTTAGCAACAATCATTGCAGAAGTTCCTGTTTTTTTAGGTAATCCTCATTGGCAATCAGCAGAATTACTACAAGTACAAAACTTATTGCAACCAGATATTATTTGGGGAAACAAGCAAAATATTCAAAAAATCCCCCATAAACTATCAAGAACAGACTTAAAAGATCGCCATATTATAGGAATTCCTACTGGTGGTTCTTCGGGTAAAATACGTTTTGCCATTCATACTACTGCAACTCTCTCTGCATCAGTCATGGGTTTTGCCGAGTATTTTGAGACAACAGCAATTAATTCTTGCTGCACTTTGCCCTTATACCATGTTAGTGGTTTAATGCAGTTATGGCGATCGCTATTTTCCCAAGGAAAGCTGATCGTAGTACCTTACAGTAATCTCAAAGCAGACATCAAACCGAACATTACACCCCAAGATTATTTTTTATCTCTTGTTCCTACTCAACTACAATTTTTACTCAATACTAATCCCCACTGGTTATCCCAATTTAAAACTATTTTACTAGGTGGCGCACCTTCTTGGCGATCGCTTTTAAACAAAGCAAGACAATTTAAGATTGCTGTAGCCACTACCTATGGAATGACAGAAACCGCTTCTGGAATAACTTATGTTAAACCTCAAGATTTTTTACAGGGTAATTATAGTAGTGGTAAGATGCTTCCCCATGCCAAAGTAGAAATTATTAACAAGCACCATAAAACTTTGGGTGTTGATACAGTGGGGACTGTTAAAATAGAAGCAACATCTCTATATTATGGCTATTATCCCGAATACTTCCCAACACAGAAGCCATTAATAACAGACGATCTTGGCTTTATCGATCGAGAAGGCTTTCTTCATATTGTAGGCAGAAACAGCCAAAAAATTATTACTGGTGGTGAAAACGTTTATCCCCAGGAAGTAGAAGCTGCAATTTTAGCTACCAAACTAGTAAGAGATGTCTGCGTCATTGGGTTAGAAGATCTCAAATGGGGACAAATAGTAACCGCTTTATTTATTCCGTTGCATCAAAAGATTGAGGTAACAACAATTCAGCAGCAATTACAACAGCAGCTAAGCAAATATAAACAACCTAAATATTGGTTACAAGTAAAATCTCTCCCAAGAGATCCCAAAGGAAAAATAAACTACTCTCAATTAAAAATTATCGCGCAAGAATTAATTACAAAACAAAAATAGATGCAGATTAACTACATCTATCTAAAATAAAAAAATTACAATAAAAATCAAGTTAGCTTTTCGGTATATTTCTCAGTCAATTGCTATTTGCTGCGACGGCGTTTCAAACCTAAAGCTATTGCGCCTAGAGAAAATAAAGAAACAGTACCAGGTTCAGGGATTTCTGCTTGAGCAAAAGCTGAACTAGCAACGGAGTCTTGGAAAGTACCAACTCTAATTTGATATGCTAAATCCAAATCTTGAGGACGCTCTCCATCCCACTCAAATACTTGTGTACCAGTTAAACTAAAGGTGTTGTCAATACCAGTAATTTTCATAAAGTCTGCTTCTGAATCGCTGGAAAACATTTCTTCCATGCTCATATCACCATCATCAAACATGAGGTTTCTCAAGGTTGCAGAACTATTTGCTGTTGAATTGGTACTCAATAGCATTCCATTGACGTCAAAATCTCCTTGGGTAACATCAATTGACTGGATAGTCTCACCGCCAACTGTATAAGTTAAATCTTGACCATCAAAAGACAGTTCAAAGTCCACAGCTTGACCATTTTCCCAAGAGTATTGACCTTGGTCGCCACCAACAACATCAGTGGGAGGATCGATATCTTGGATCTCTAACTCATAAGCAGGACCACCATCATCACCGATATAGCTAGAAGCGTTAAACTCTTCAACAAAACTACCACTGTTAATTTGCGCTTCAAGATCGTCAGCAGTGTAGCCAGTCATCGGAGAGAAATACGCTGCTTTAGCACCGTTAGCAGCAACCAATAAAGCCGTCGCTCCCAACGATAATGAAAAGATAAACTTTTTGCTATTGATATTCATATATATACCCTAACTTTATTTATGTATACGCGATTAATCGATTTATATGTAGTATTATACTAACTCTTCTTCAATCTGACACATCCTAATCTAAAAAAATTCATTATAACTTTGTGAACATCTATTTATACATAATGTTTAAAGTTTTGATGTGTTATTTACTGACAAGTTTAAAGATTAAGCAAAGCAATTTATGAAAATTTGGCAAAGCGATCTCTTCCGTAATTTATCATCTACTAAAGAAAAAAATCAATGGTTATTATTAATTTGCGATCGCGAAGGAACAATGATTTATGAGGCTCAATGTAGTCAATCTCAGGTCAATGCAGAATGGCTAACAGTCCAATTGCAACAAGCGATACAACAAATCGTTCCTGATAAAATTCAAATTTTTAGACCTCAAATAACTGGTCTATTTACCCTAGCGACAGAACATTTGAATATACCTTTGGAAACCACTAGAAGAACTTCTGCAATTAAAGAAAAACTCCGTCAATATACGCAAACTAATTTATCAGTAATTTCGGGTAAAAATTACCTATCTTTAGACCGACCACCTCCGCAGAATCTCCCAGAAAATATTTGGGGCAAAAATTGGAACTTGGTGAGTATTTCAGCTAGAGAAGTTATCAATTTTACAGAAAATCGTCCGATTCCCTTTTGTGATTTACCAGAATCTTTATTGGCTACCAATTTACAACTCGATCCTACAACCAAAATTCCTGGAATTGCGATTAATGGAGAAAAAAGGTCTTTGATCCTAGCTCGTTGGTTAGCAAAAGAACGACCTGTGGCATTAAACTATATTCCTACAGAAATTGGTAAATCAGGGGGATTAGTTTTAGAATCTGGTTTAGTAGATCGCTGGATATTGGCTACTTTTGAATCAGAAGCAGTAGCTCAAGCAGCAAAAGCTTACGAAGAAGCTAAACAACAAACTCAAGGATTACACTTTCTTTTAATTCAACCTGATGATTCTGGAATGACTTATACGGGTTTTTGGCTATTAAAAGATGAATTATGAGATCGTCGAGTCACCGAGAGCAATGCCGATCTGTTTAAAAAATTGGCTGGTTGAGTATCTGTTTTTCCGATAGCGCAACCATAAATATTTGCTAGTTTGTACGGTAGCAATGTATAATGTAAGTGATAAATAAACTGTAAAAAAATCAGTTGCACACAGAGAAGAGTTCAAGTTTTATGGAGATATTGTCTCTTTCTCTCTTGCTGGTATTAGTCACAATCTATGACATAGCTGTTAACAGTGAGTTTTAATTGGATTTTGTAATAATGCTTATGCCTTGAAGCTGTAGAAATTAAAATCAGGGAAAAGAGAAAAGAGAGATTATAAGTTGTGCTTCAATATTAAATCTTTTCCCAAGTTTACTATAATTGAAAAAATTAGTAATCCTTAAGGCACTGTCTTTATTTAAGGCAGTGCTTTTTAGCTGATCGATCAACAACGGTCATGTATTGCTGTTACTATACTTCTTCGTTATGCAAATCGCCGTAGGTAAAACTTTAGTTATTTAGATTTTTATCAAGCCAAAGCTAATCTGAATTGCTCGGTCTACTAGAGTCCTTGTTTTATCTGTAAGTTTACATATCAAGTATCTCATTCTCAGTTGAAATCAGTGTTAGTAGCAAAGCTGGGATTAATTAACCACCTATTAGAGTTTTATCATTATTAGTCAAAGTACCTGCCAGTAAATGATCTTGAGATAGTTTCCCTGTTTGCAACCATCCATTGACTGCTACAGTTTTCTGAGCCGATCTAAGCTGAGATCGCAAGTTTTCCCCTTCTAAAATTTCTTGTTCTAAAAGGATTTGAGCCAATGCTGTCAACAGTTCTTGATTTTTTCTGAGAATCTCTAAAGCAATTTGATGCGCTCTATCAATGACAGCTTGAACTTCGCGATCGATTTCTTCTGCAAGTTGGGGACTAACTTGACGGCGCGGATTAGTCATACCTTCAAGAAACTGTTGCTGGAGTTTTTCAAAAGCAATCGGCCCTAAGCGATCGCTCATACCGTAAAGAGTAACATACCTTTCTGCAAGATCGGTAGCTTTTTGGATATCATCACTAGCTCCTGTGGATACCTTATTAAAGGTTAATTCTTCGGCTGCACGACCCCCTAGTAAAGTGGCAATCCGACCGCGAATTTCGTCTTCGATCATTAGGAAACGATCTTCTTCTGGTAACTGTAAAGTGTAGCCCAAGGCACCGATACCACGGGGAACAATGGAGATTTTTTCTACCTTATCTGTACCAGGCATTAATGTACCGACAATAGCATGACCGACTTCATGATAAGCAACGGTTTTCTTTTCTATTTCGTTGAGTACCCGCGATTTTTTCTCTAATCCTGTGAGAATTCTTTCGATAGCTTCGTTAAAGTCTGCCATAGTTACCGCATTGTTGTCTTGACGAGCAGCGAGTAAGGCAGCTTCGTTAATTAAATTGGCTAAATCTGCTCCTGCAAAACCAGGAGTACGAGCAGCTAGTTTTTCTAAATCAACATCCGTAGCTAAACGGACATTACGGGCGTGTACTTCTAAAATTGCTAGTCTTCCCAACTTATCAGGACGATCTACGACAATACGACGATCGAATCGACCAGGACGCAATAAAGCAGGGTCGAGGACTTCAGGGCGATTGGTTGCAGCTAAGAGAATTACTCCCGCATTGGGTTCAAATCCGTCCATTTCTGCTAATAATTGATTGAGAGTTTGTTCTCTTTCATCATTACCGCCCATAAAACTACCAGAAGCAGCGCGAGACTTGCCTAGAGCATCCAATTCATCAATAAAGACAATGGCAGGAGCTTGTTTTTTAGCCTGCTCGAACAAATCTCTGACCCGTGATGCACCCACACCCACAAACATTTCGATAAATTCTGAGCCAGAGATACTAAAGAAAGGAACTTGAGCTTCACCTGCGATCGCTTTTGCCAGTAAAGTCTTACCAGTACCAGGAGGGCCTACTAATAAGACTCCTTTGGGGATTTTTGCTCCTAAACGAATATATTTTGCCCCATGTTGCAGAAAATCAACAATTTCCGATAGTTCTGCTTTAGCTTCATCGATTCCCGCCACATCATCAAAAGTAACATCCATGCTTCCTTCTGAATAAATACGTGCATTACTACGACCAATAGTAAAGGGACTTACCCCTGTTCTTCCTCCTTCTTGACCACGATTAAAAAAGATACTACCCAAGTTAATAAACAAAAATAAGAAAAATAACATTCTTAAAAAAGCCCAAAACCCGTCACCACTTTGGATAGGTGTTGCCGAAAACTCTACTTCGTGTTGCCGTAAAATCTTGGGTAATTCAGTATCTTGAACCACTGGAATTGTGACAAAAACTTGTGGGGATTCGTCTCCCACTAATTCTGACTTGAGAGTATATTTAATTTGGTTGGTGCTAATAATGACCTGTTCGACGCGATCGCTTTCTACCAAGTCGATAAACTTACTGTAAGGCTGAGACTCTGGTGCTTTTCCAGGAGGTAAAAATAAACTCAATAGCAGGAAAAATGTTGAAGTCACAATCATTGCCCATCCCAATTGACTTGATGGTGATTGGCGATTTGGATTTTGCTGGCGTTTAGGCATAGATACTACTCCCGACTTCTGTATCGACGTTTCGCCCTAAAGGACTAGCTTCCCTAAAGGACTCGCTCCGCATCGCGCGTCGCGAAATGCCCCTACCACTAACTTCTGACTTCTGTAGGGGCAAATGACCATTCCTCTCTACGACTGACTCCATTTGTGTTTCTTGAGACAGCAAATCGCATACTTCTTGGTCAGTTATTTGCGGAAAATCTTCGTACCAAAGGCTTACTGCATTAAAATACCGTGGTTTTAGCAGACAAATAATCTCATCTACTTCAGGTTTTAATTGTTGAAGCGCGCTGATCGCTGCTACGGTCGTAGCAATAATAATTCTTTCTGGCTGATGCTGTTGCAAAACTTTTACCGCAGCGTGCATGGTCAAACCAGTAGCTATACCATCATCAACTACAATTACCACTCGACCAGAAATTGGTATCATTGGACGACACTGACGATAACAATTGTCTCGCCATCTTAATTCTGCTTTTACTTGAGCAGCGATCGCTTGAATTTTTTCTTCCTCGACTCCGTGCATTTGAGCGGTGTTTCGATCGATAATAGTGATGTCGCCACTGTAGTTATGTAACAATGCCTCTTCAGCAACCGCACCCACCGCTACTTCTGGATTTTGAGGAAGACCTAATTTTTTGACTAAACAAACATCTAAAGGAAGATGTAAACTTTTGGCAATTTCGTAAGCTACTGGTACGCCACCACGAGGCAATCCAAGTACCAGTGCTTGAGGATGATTGAAATAAGTATTTAGTTTTTCCGCTAATTTACAACCTGCTTCTTTCCTATTGAGCAAAACTCTATTCATTTTGTCTCCCCTACCCGAACTTCTCTATTGCCAAAATAGATCGTAAGTTTGAGGAAGTTGTGAGAGTTGAGATTGGGGTTTAAATACCAAGTAAAGCTAATTGGTTAAAAGATTGAATTATAGCTATGGATTGTTGAGAAATTCGCTCTGTAATGTCTGCTAACTCATGAACTGAATCTTGGGCGAAGGTTGAACTTTGTATTTTAGTTTCTAAGGCATGAGAAATATGTTCCATGAGGTTACTCATCTCGTCATTCAGAGCAACAATTCGAGCCAGCTTTTGATGAGCCGTTTGAAAGTCATTAACTTCACTAATTAGCTGTTGTGTTTCTGATTCGAGAGCAGTTGTTTTTTCAGTTATTTCTGTTTTGATATTGGCAAATAGGGGATCGATTTTCGCTATAGCCTCAAATAGCTTTTGCATTAAAGAAAAAATTGTCTCAGACAGTTCAATAACAGAATTTTGATTGCTTCCTTCAGCCTGACTGAGATTTACGGCTCTGGCTACGTTCATGGATTGTTGAGCTAATTGGCTTCAAAGCAAGGATCTTTGATGAGTTTCCCCTCTGCTTTTGTCCAACCAGGAGCCACAGATTCGGCAGCAATTATGCCATAGTTATCTTGATTCAGGCTGTAGACGACAACACGATCGCAATTTAAAACTCTTCGTACTTCTCGAACGCTAGATTGGAGAACATCCTTGGTTTTAAAGGATTGACGAATCTGTTGCACCGCATCAGTAAAATACTCTGTCCACATCCTTTCCTCTTCTGCCTGTTGACGTAATCGTTGGGCATCAGCTAATAGTTGGGCATTGTCGAGAGTAAAACCTACCTGTGTGGCAATTTGAGCCAACCAACGGATTTCAACTTGCTGCCATTGACGGGGATTAGAACATTGTTGAGCCACTAATAAACCAAATAGTTTTCCTTCGTTGATAATTGGTGTTACTAAATTTGCCTTGACTTCTAATTTTTCTAATTGTTCGAGATAGCAATTACTGATTTCTGATTCGTAGATGTTGTTCCAAGCCCGAAATCTACCGTCGCAATACTTTTCGAGATATTTAGCTTCAAAGCAAGGATCTTTGATGAGTTTCCCCTCTGCTTTTGTCCAACCAGGAGAAACAGATTCGGCAACAATCTGACCATAACGATCTCGATCCAGACTGTAGATTAAAACGCGATCGCAGTTTAAAATTGCTTGTACTTCCCGAACGCTAGTTTTGAGAATATCTTCTGTATGAAGTGATTGACGAATCTGCTGAATTACATCGGTAAAATACTTTGTCCAAATCATCTGTTCTTCGATCTGCCTTTGGGTATCAGCTAGTTGCTGTTGTTCTTCTTGATGGTTATCGTCAGAGATTTTAGTATATTCGAGCATAGCACCTACGTGATTGGCAATTTCAGTTATCCAATTAATTTCTGTTTGTTGCCAACTTCGAGTATCAGAACAGTGATGAGCGATTAATAAACCCAATAGTTGACCATTATTAGCAATCGGTGCAACTATGCCAGCTTTAACTTCCAGGGCTTCTAATTCTTCGAGACAGCAGGAGAGAGTATCTTCTTCATAAGTGTTGTCCCAAGCGTGGACTCTACCATTATGATATTCTTCTAAATATCTAGCTACAAAACAAAGCTCGTCTCTGGTTTTACCCAAAACCTCAGTCCATCCCACAGCAACGGATTCAGCAACTACTACACCATAATTAGCCCCATCTAGACTATAGACGATAACGCGATCGCATTTAAGTAACCGACTCATTTCTGCAACTGTTGTGTTGAGGATATCTTTTTGTTCTAGTTTTTGAGCGATCTTGTTTTTGATATCGGTAAACAATCTATTTATCTTATTCTCAGTTAGGGCTGGCTGCTGCTTGTGGCTCAGTTTTTCGTTGCCTTGATTGTTTTCTTGTTTCTCCATAGTGGGAGAGTTTTGCTTCTTTTGAATCTCTACTATCTGCTGTGCAGAATTAAAATTTTGGGATTTTTCCGCCTTAATGATTTTTGAAAGAGTTAACCCTGCTATTCTGGCTTTTTCTGCCAAAAAACTAACCGCCTTCAAATCCCAAGGTTGGTTTTTAGAACATTGATGAGCAACGAGGAATGCCAATAATTTGTTTTCCACAAATATTGGAGCGATCGCAAAACTTTTAATCTCAAGCTCTTCTAAGTCTTTTAAGTCGCTTCTACTTTTATCTGATAGGTAAATATCATCAATAGTTACAGAAAGACCATAGCCGTAACTTTCTTCTAAATAATCATTTTCTAGAAAGGGGTCTTTGATGGTTTGTCCTAAGATAGAAGAATATTTAGGATCGACAGATTCGGCTAATACTCTCGCTTGGGGTAAGGTGTTCGCATTGTAAATAATTACGCGATCGCATTTTAGAGTTTTTCTAGTTGTTTCAACCGCAACTTTTAAATTTTTCTTGAGATTGCGATACAGGGTTAATTTTCGATCGAAAGCTTTATTCATTGATAGATAGATAACTTCTCAAATAATCAATAATTTTTAAGCAAGAAAATTTATTAAGCCATTTTAAGTAATACTTTGTATAACTTAATATTTCAATATTTAAAAATTATTTTACTCCGTAATAATCACTTAGTATTACTTAAATTATCTTAGTACATAAATTTCCCATCAACCAAACAAGCAAATCACAATATACTTAATTACGCGATATGCAACTTTCTACGAGAGAAGAACACTTTCAGAGTATTTTTAGTAAATCTCTATTTCTGAAAGCCAATAAAATCAATGAATTAAAAAAAGTCGCGCACGGGGTACTTATTACATTTACATAATATTTAGAAACAATTTATCAATGATTATGAAAAACTAAGGGTAAATTAAAATTAGAAGTTAATGTTTTTTGGTGACTGCTATGCGAGCCATGATTTTAGATCGGGCGGGTCAACCACTACGACAAGGAAAGTTACCTGTACCGCAACCACAACCCGAACAAGTACTACTCAAAGTTCATGTCTGCGGAGTATGTCGTACCGATTTGCATATCTGCGATGGTGAACTGGATCAACCTAAATTACCTTTAGTATTGGGTCATCAAATTGTGGGAACAGTGCTAAAAACAGGAGATCATGCCCATAAATTCTCCTTGGGTACTCGCGTTGGCGTGCCTTGGTTAGGGCATACTTGCAATTGTTGTCGTTATTGTGTGGCTGGTCAAGAAAATTTATGCGATCGCGCTTTGTTTACAGGTTACGATCTTAATGGTGGTTATGGGGAATATGCAGTTGCTGATGAGAGTTTTTGTTTTCCTATTCCTGAAGGATATCCCGACTTACAAGCAGCACCATTACTTTGTGCGGGTTTAATTGGCTACCGTTCTTATCGGATGAGTGAGGATGCTGAGAAAATCGGTTTTTATGGCTTTGGTGCAGCAGCCCATATATTAATTCAAGTGGCGAATTATCAGAATAAACAGGTTTATGCTTTTACTCGTTCGGGGGATACTCAAGGACAACAGTTTGCTCTTAACTTAGGTGCTGTTTGGGCTGGCAGTTCTGAGAATTTACCACCAGAAGAGTTAGATGCAGCAATTATTTTTGCCCCTGTAGGCAAATTAGTTCCCGCAGCGTTAAAAGCTGTTGCTAAAGGGGGGATCGTGGTTTGTGCGGGTATTCACATGAGCGATATTCCGAGCTTTCCTTATCAGATTTTATGGGAAGAACGAGTGTTACGCTCAGTAGCTAATTTAACTCGCCAAGATGGAGAAGAGTTTTTAGCTCTAGCCCCCCAAATCCCCATTGAAACAGAAGTTACTGCTTTTCCCTTGTCAGAAGCCAATCAAGCTTTAAATGCTTTGAGAACTGGCAAAATCAACGGTGCAGCAGTGTTAGTAGTCGATCGCTAATCGAGAAACTTAGGCAAAATCACTTTCAGTAAGAGTAGTGGTATCGAATCCCGATACAATAGCTAAAGTTTCATTAGTAGCAGTCACAAAAATATTTTCATTGCCAAAAGATAGATCGTCAAAGCTTAAACCACCAGAGAGCATAAAGCGATCGATTCCTCCTTGAAAATCAGCAATTCGATCTGCGCCAAAATCTGGAGTTAGCTCGAAAATATCTGCTCCTGCATTCCCAAATAAAGTATCACGACCCGCACCACCATCAATCAAATCATCTCCTTGATTGCCTTGGATTAAATCTCTTCCGTTACCACCATTGAGAATGTCATTACCTTCGTTGCCGTAAAGTTTGTCCTTAGCATCGCCACCCAGGACATAATCATCATCAGCACCACCCCATAAAGAATCCTGATTGCCACCACCAATTAAAATATCTTTGCCTTGATTGCCAAATAAGCGATCTTTACCGTCACCACCAAATAAAAGATCGTCTCCTGCACCACCCCAAAGATAATCGCGATTACCACCGCCGTCGATCGTATCATTACCTTGATGTCCGAAGAGTCGATCTTTGCCATCCCAACCTTCAAGGCGATCATCTCCATCCCGACCTAAAATTAAGTCATTACCAGCCAAGCCGTCTATATTATCTGCGTTGCCAGTGCCAAATAAGAAGTCTCTTTGTGCTGTACCCACAATGTCATTAAAAGTGGGCTGGGGAATTTCTCCGTTAATAGTTTGAGCGATCGTATCTGCTACCAAAGCATGGACTTCTGTAGTGGGATGAAAAAGATCCCAAAAGAAAAATCCTGGTGTTGTCAGGTCTAATCCTGAAAATAGCAAGGGATCGGTGACATTGTTCAAACCAAATGATTCTGGATCGGCTATTATGGCTTCGGTTGTAGCAAAGATATCGACTTCTATAGCGTTAGCTTCAGCAGGTTCGGCAAGTAATTCCAGATTATCTAGTGCTAGGGATAAACCACCATTAAAAGCAAGACTAACTGCCGTTGCTTCATCTTGAAAAGCTCCACTAAAAGGTAATCTACCCAAAGATGGCATATTGGGTACAACGAGATTTTCTGCACCCAAGTCTGTCAAACGAGTCACCCCATCGATAATATTAGTAACTCCTTGTTCAATTAATGCTGCGGGATCGGCGGACATACTACCACCAAGATAATCCAAAAAATCGTTTGGCCCTGCCCAGACTACGTATAGCCCATTGGGGTCTGCATTGCCAGAATCGAGACTGCTTGCAAAGGCATCAATTTGGTTTGCTAACCCTGGTAAAGTAACGCCAGGTAAAAAAGGAGCGATATCGTCATTATTGGAATTACCTGTTCCTGTTCCCGCACCACCAACAGCGAAATTATTTCCCTCCCCATCATCATAGAATGGATCCAAGGTCAACCCTAAATTTTCGGCGAAGTATTCAACAGCAACAATCCCGTTAGAAAAACGACCATCAAAGTAAGGCGGGGGAGGAATTGCTCCCAAAGTGAGAGCGAAAGAATTACCATTATCGGATAAACTGTCTCCGAAAACAATCATTTGAGTAATATCGTTCAAATCCAACATCAGACTCTTCTCCTCACACCTGAGCGTTAAAAAGCTCTAAGTTACTGGCTGTAAATTTTCCACTTGGGGAAGTGGCGGAATACCAGTCTTTAAGCTGGTTAAATTATAAATTATTCTGTCTGTAATTCTTCAACTACATCCCAAGCGATTTCGCACTCGCGATCTATTTGTTCTTTAGGGTCAGAAACAATACGATTATGTAAAATAGCTTCATGAACCTTTGCCGATACTAAATCTGTCGCAGGTTTCCGCGCTACTTTTAACTTCATCATCAGATCGGTTGCAGATATCATTCCTAATAGTTTTTCCTTAATTACGGGAGCTTTTTCAATACCAGTTTCGGCAAACAGCCGAGCTACATTGTAAAGACTCAGATCGGGATTAACTACAATGCAGGGCTTACTCATGATTTGGTAAACCAAAATCGTTTCAGGGTCTTTTTGTTTAGCTATTATGCTGTAAATAACATCTGTTTCTGTAATAATGCCGTAAGCATCATCTCGATCGCTGGGTTCGACGATTAAAGAACGTACACAATGATCTTGCATTTTTGCGATCGCCTCAGCAACTGTTGCCAAGTTATTAATTGTCAAAACTTTGGTAGTCATAATATCGGCTGCTTTCATCTCGATTCTCCCCTTAGTATCTGTTCTGCCCTAAATGACAAGAAAACACTGACATCAATCTTGGACACTTAATAGTTATAAACAATTAACTTGAGGAACTTGTGACGTTGGTTGCTAGTTAGTGGTTAGTAGTTGATGATTGCTACTTCCTTAGCCTAATTGTCATACAGAATAATCGGTTTATTTGGGTCGATAACCACAACACGATCGGCAGTAACATTTCCTACTACGACACCTGATGCTGCACCACCGACTATTTCTTCTACATTGGCATTACCGAAAATTTCACCGAAAATTTCACCTCCAGCAGCACCAATAGCTGTATCTTCAGAGATCGCGCACCAAGAGAGCGACAAACTGTATAATTATTTGCTTCATCCCTCAAATCACCAACGCCGTTTGTTGAAACCCAATCTTTGATAGATTTAATACTCGGAAGAAATTCAGTAGTTTCTAAGTCCGTTCAACATAACTACTCAGCCAACAGTAAAATTAGAGCATGGTTCACTTTATGAGCGGGATTTTTGCCTTTTGTGACTAATTCTTTTTTTATTTAATTAACTTGAGTTTGAGATAAGCTGAAACCCTTACGATCTCGTTGGCTGAAAATACTATTATTCTGTAAAATTACTCACCATCAATCTAAGATAAATTAGTTAAAGATCAAACTATCCCATGAAAAAAAATCTTATATCCCTCATCTTTTTAGGATTGTTAATTAATAGTTGTGGAACAAAGATTGCACCTAAAGCTCAAGCCAATGTAGGAAACGGATTCATAAGTGTAGCTAGTTTCCATGATGTAACTGTAACAGCAGATCGTTTTGAAGAATTATTAAAAGCGAAAGAGTTAACTATCTTTGCTCGAATCAATCACTCAGAAGGTGCATCAAAAGTTGGCGAAAATTTACGACCAACGGAATTAATCATTTTTGGTAATCCCAGAGTGGGAACACCATTGATGCAATGTAGTCAAAGTGTTGCTATCGATCTACCTCAAAAAGCTCTATTTTGGGAAGATGAAAATGGAAAATCCTGGCTATCCTATAACGATCCTAACTATTTGGCTAATCGTCATCAGATAGAAGGATGCGAAAATGCGATCCAAAAGATTACGGGCGTTTTGGATAATTTGGCTGACGCTGCTACCAAAGAGTAACTAATTTCCGTCAAGTTTCCCAATCAAGAATGTCGAGCAAATTTGAGATGCTAGAATAGATTTTGTCCTGGATTCAGATTCGGAAATCTTTGAAGAAATAGACTTAATAATCAGGTATTTCAACTTCGTAAGCAATACCACGATATTTTTTGATAATTTTCTTCTTAGGTGTGGATTTTGGAGATAAAATAGTCAAAGATTTTTCCTTACCTGGATTTGTTTTTAATTGCTTTTCAACCCAAACAGCAAGATAATTCTTGTACTCTACCAATAAGGTACTTAAATTAGATTTTAAGTTTTCTTTATAAATCGAAAATGCTTTGTTTCGATAAGATTTAGAAAATACCTTTTTTCTTTCGTATAGCTTACCTTTCCAGCTGATAGTTGAATTATTTCTGATACTAATATCAATATTGTGTTCTTGCAGTTTTGTAGCAGATAAAAATTCCATACCAAATATACCTTTATCTAACAACGATACTTCTGGGAATACCCAAGGTCTATTATCATCTTAGCTTCCGAAAATAATTGTGTTTTGGATCACCGAAAATCTGTAAGCTGTCAATTATTTGATTTGACGAGCGAACCTACCCAGAAAACTTCAAACTTCTAACTGTCACAATACTAGCAATTTAAAACTAAGTTAGGCTTATTCCAATATCTTAAAAAATATTAAAATCGCGTAGCAATTAGCTTTCTTGCTATAGGCTTATAGCTATTAGCTAGTTAAAGAAGTGGAGGAATTAAACCTTACTTACAGCAAGCGAAGCTTAAAGCTTATAGCTGGATAAAAAAAGTTATTACCAATCTGTGTGGGTAACAAAGAGGTCATAATAAGGTAGTTTGTGAGGTGAAAAAGAGAGTAATTCTAAAACCACATCTTGAAAAAGGGCAATTGAATCTAGCCAATTTTGAGCATTTAAATCAATAGATAAATTATTATATCTTCGATAAACTCGTTGTTTTTCAGTAGGGCGAGTAAAATACTTAGCAACGTTTTGATTTAACGTTTTGTCCTGTAAAATGTAGATAAACTGTAGGATAAATAGATTAATAAAATAAGAGAAATAAGTCGATTATCATTAACTCTATTAATCTCCATGTTATAACCACCTCTTTTGAAATCACGAAACATTTCTTCACTAAAAAAATAATAATAAATAAACTGTCTCCAAGATTCTAGTAGTACAATGCTTCTAAAAAGCGATAAATCTAAGAATTAATGAAAATCAGATTGAACAAAGTTTGGCAGCAATTACTTTTAGCAATTTTAAGCTTTACGATAGCAATTACTTTCGCTGGTTGTGGAGTACAGACGATTAATCAATATGAAGCCACTGCTCGCACTACTCTTACTTGGCAAGTTAATTACACCAACGATCCTATGGAAAACAAACAGGGACGTTATGAAGAATTTGAATCTGTTTCTGTAGATAATCGTAACGGAGAAAAGCCAGATGGTAGAGTTGTCGGGCCAGATGAAAAAGGCTTGTATTGGGCAACAAATCCACCCAAACCTACAGTAGATGATATTGAAGCTCGGCAAAAGAAATCTTACGAAGAGCCAGGAAAACCAGAAATACTAAGACAAGTGAAATATTATATTACTTATCAGCAAGATGGACAGACTATTACTTTGCCCACCAACTATGAAGTGTATCGACAAGTAGTCAAAGCCTATCCCAATCAAACTCCTTTACAGCTAACAATGGGACTTAATAATGGTTCTGTAGAAAAAGCTGAACCAATATAAATGATAAGTCTTGTCCAGTCAAATATCTAACCAAACATCGAAACTCACAAACAGTTGTTTGCAACAACTTTCGTTGTTGAGAAGTTGCCACGATTTGCCATTTGTTAGTTCTGATGGTTGGCTTGATCGTGGCGATATTCTAACATAGTGTTTGCATTAAATGATTGAGCCAAAACCACATAATCATAGCTTTGGCTCTAATGCAGTTCATATCGTGTTTGTCACCAAATACCGTCATCCAGTCATCACTGAAGTTAAGGATTAATGTTTGGTAATTCTAAACTCTATATTTTCAAGTATTACTATTAAGTTCATAAAATTCATCTCATGAAATTCATAAAATACCTTTAAAATAAGTCATAATTTTCATAATTTTAGGAAAAAGATTGATTTGAGCCTAGGGTGAGATTTAGGATAAAAAGAAACTAGAAAAGTAATATTTGTGTATTAAAAGAATAGTTACAATTTCCCAATTAATCGAAAAACCTCTCTTAAGATGGAAGTTAAATTGAGCAATGCCTAGCAGCTGCCCAGACTTTCTCTAAGCCAATGAACTACCTAATTATAATTACTGCTGTTATTTCTGTTGCGATCGGTCTTTTTATCGGTGCATTGATAGTTTGGTTAATTTATTTTTGGCGACGACGACAGATTGTCGATAGTTTAATGCGACCAGAAGATATAGTAGGTATCTACGGTACAGTGGAAATTCCTTTTGATGCCCACAGTAAGGGAAAAGTCAGAGTTGATATTAAAGGCTCGATGGTGGATTTGATCGCTTTAACCGAAGAAACAAGAACCTTTAATGCGGGCGATCGCGTTTTTATCCTCCAAATGAAAGGTAATAAGGCTTGGGTAATCGCTGAAGAATCCGTGAAGCAATAGAGGAGAAATCTTATTTGTCCACAGTTATACAAATTTATATAAATCAGTAATTAATCATGACACTACAAAAAAATAATTTAGCGGTGCAATCCTGTTGCTTTGCAACCATCCAAGATCCGCGCACCAAGACAGAAGAAACTATAGTTGCACAAACACCTGTTTCCCAAGCAAAAGCGCAAGGTAGTCTTGGTGATTTGATGATAACTGGTTTACCCCTGGCTTTATTTGCTTTTATAATAGCAGCGTGCGCTTTAGTAGCCTTTCTCAATTCTTTTTTATGCGTTTGCAAACCCAATGAAGTAGTAGTACTCTCTGGTAGTAAAAGAAAGAATAAAAGAGGACAAGTATTAGGCTATCGGGTGTTAACTGGTGGTAGAGGTATTCGGATTCCTATTTTAGAAACAATTAAACGCATCGATGTTACCACAATGCCAGTACCAGTAAAAGTGACTAATGCCTATGCTAAAGGAGGAACACCTCTAGATATTCAGGCGATCGCAAATGTCAAAATTTCCAGTAATCCTAAAGTGGTGGGTAATGCCATTGAACGCTTTTTAGATCAAGACAGATCGGAAATTGTCAGGGTTGCTAGAGAAACCCTAGAAGGTAACTTAAGAGGCGTAGTCGCTACCCTTACCCCCGAACAACTCAATGAAAACCGTTTACAATTTTCTGAAAGAATAGCCTCCGATGTCAGTCGGGATTTGAATAAACTGGGGTTACAGTTAGATACCCTAAAAATTCAAAACATTTCCGATGATATGGATTATCTTAATTCCCTCGGTCGTAGTCAAATTGCTTTGGTGATTAAGAATGCGGAAATTGCTGAATCCAATGCCATTAGCCAAGCAGAACAAATAGAGGCTCAGTGCGAAGAACAAGCAACAGTAGCCCAAACCCAAGATCGCATTGTAATTCAAGATCGCAGAAACGAACTACGTAAAATTAAAGCGGAATTAGATCAAAAAGCACGCTCTGAAGAAGAAATAACTACCGCAGCAGCACAAGAGGCTACAGCCAAGGCACAGCAAAAGTTACAAGCAGTGCGAGCGCAATTAGAACGTCTTCGTTTAGAAGCAGAACAAGTTTTACCCGCCGAAGCAGACAGAGTAGCTAAAGAGTTATTAGCCAGAGGAGATGCTGCTGCGTTGAAAGAAAATGCCGAAGCTGAAGCTTTAGTTAATGAAATGTTGAGTAAAGTTTGGCAAGAAACAGGAAAAGATGCCAAAGAATTATTTTTAATTCAGCAACTAGAAACAGTACTACAAGAAGCAGTAAATATTCCAGGAAGATTGAAATTAGACAAAGTAAACGTCATTGATAATGGCGACGGGAAGTCTTTAGCTAGCTTAGTTAACGTTTATCCCGAAATAGTTGTTCAGTTCCTCAATAGCGTTAATCAAACTCTGGGGATTGATGTTGTTGGTACTTTAAATTCTCGTTTTCACGAAAGTAATAAATAATGGGTAGGTAATAGGTAAGTAGGTTATCAGTTATCAGTTATCAGTTACCAATGAACAATTAGCGAGAGCGCGATTAGCAATCAACCACTAACCACTAACAACCAACCACGAACAATTAATCAAAGGAGATCGATAAATGGGAGCTATTGCATTTTTATTGGGATTATTAGGCTTAGGCGGAAGTGCTGGCTGGTTAATGATTCGCAATTTTTATCATATTTGTCAGCCTAGCGAAATATTAATCTTTGCAGGGCCAAAAAACAGAACCCACAGTGGTAAGGAAGTGGGATATCGTTTAGTTAAAGGGGGTAGCAGTATTAGAATGCCCCTCATTGAAAAAACCTTTCGCATGGATTTAACCAATATGATTATTGAGTTAAAAGTTACCAATGCTTACAGTAAAGGCGGTATTCCCCTAAACGTAGAAGGAGTAGCTAATATTAAGATTGCAGGGGAAGAACCAACTATTCATAATGCTATCGAACGTTTGTTAGGTAAAAGTCGTAAGCAAATAGAACTCCTAGCGAAACAAACCCTTGAAGGTAACTTGAGAGGGGTACTAGCTAGTCTAACTCCCGAACAAGTCAATGAAGACAAGATTGCTTTTGCTAAAAGTTTGTTAGATGAAGCAGAAGATGATTTAGAAAAACTAGGTTTAATCTTAGATAACCTACAGATTCAAAACATTTCCGATGACGTACATTATCTTAATTCTATTGGGCGCAAACAACAGGCTGAACTCTTAAGAGATGCTCGTATTGCCGAAGCTAATGCTCAAGCCGAATCTACTATTCAAGAATCAGAAAACAAAAAAACGACTTCTCTGCGACAAATTGGTAGGGATCTAGAAATCGCTAAAGCCGAAGCCGAACAAAGAATTCGTGACAGTATTACCAAAAGAGAAGCCCTCGTTGCAGAAGCCGAAGCCCAAGTTTTAGCTGAAGTTGCTAAAGCAGAAGCCGAGTTAGCGGTACAAACAGAAAGAATCAAACAAGTTAAACAACAACTACAAGCTGATGTCGTCGCCCCCGCAGAAGCCAAATGCAAACAAGCGATCGCCATAGCTAAAGGTGACGCTGCCAGCATCATCGAAGACGGTAAGGCTCAAGCAGAAGGTACACAACGTTTAGCGGAATCTTGGAAAGCAGCAGGAGCGAATGCCAAAGAAGTCTTCCTCTTCCAAAAACTAGAAACCCTCGTTTCCATGATGGCAACTGGTGTCCCAGAAGTAGAAGTAGAAAGTATTACTGTTATTGATAGTAATGGTGGCAATCAAGCAACTCAATTGGCTTCTTTTGTCGAACAATTGCGTCAAACTACAGGTATCGATGCCACACAAATTGCCCATAAATTAGGGGGGAATGTAGGACAAAAATCAACGAAAAAAGTCCCTAAAATAGAAGCATCAGAAACAGATCAACTCCTCTAATGCTGATTCTGATGCAACTATGAAACTAAAAATCTTAATTCCCACGGTGATATAGCCGTACAAAGTTAGATTAGGACAAAGTTTAGCTTGGGCTGCTCACCATTGACCCACTCTTCACTGCGCTAGGGGCTGGATCGGAGGTGTTACCGTTCGTGCGGCAGTATATGCAAGTTTGGTACATTGGCATGGTGTTTTTGGTGATTCCCATGGTGGGCAATAGTGCTATTCGGGCTGCTGGTAATACCCTTACTCCTAGCTCGATCATGACCTTTGCTGCTGGGTTTAATATTCTGCTCGATCCACTGCTGATTTTTGGGCTGTGGGGCTTTCCTGAGTTGGGTCTAACTGGGGCAGCCTGGGCTACGGTGATTTCCCGCGCAATGACTCTAGTGGCATCGCTACTGGTACTGAAATTTAAAGAGCATATGCGGTCATCATAACCGTACTGCGTATGTTTGGTTGAGGGAATTATTTGGCTACAGAACCCTTAAACTTAAGTTTCCATCGCACCGAGTATTTTCAAGTTTTTCTTTTGCGCTACTGTCAAACCTGTAACGCCTGTGATGTTCATTCCTTCATAGGGGCGATCTGCCACTAGAGTTTTAAGGCACTCGCCCGTTTTGATATCCCATAGTTTGATAGTGCGATCGCTACTACCACTAGCCAAAATATTATCCCCATTCGAGGACAAGCCGTCGGGACTCCAAGCTACACAATAAATCCAATTACTATGACCCTGAAGAACTTGTAAGCATTTACCCGTCTTAACATCCCAGATATAGATATTTTTATCTCCTCCACCACTGGCAACCATAGAACTGTCCGGACTCCAGGTTACACAATGAAACATACTGTTATCTCCCATGAGAGTTTGGCAACATTCGACCGTATCAGGATGCCAAATTTTAACCGTTCGGTCGAAGGAAGCACTGGCTATAAATTTTCCATCAGGACTCCAATCAACACCAAAAACCGCATCTTGATGCCCAGTTAAAGTTCTCACACATTCTCCCGTTTCGGGATGCCAAATTTTAACAGTTCGGTTGACGCAACTGCTAGCTAGCATCTTACTATCGTAACGCCATGCCAAAGATGTCACCCAATAATCATGTCCTATTAATGTTTTTAAACACTGACCTGTAACAGATGACCAAAGACGGATGGTGCAATCGTTGCTTATGCTCCCTAGGGTTTGACCGTCGGGACTCCAGTAGGTACGCCAAATTGAACCTTCATGACCCGATAGAGCATGACGAGCTTGTCCTGTTTCAATATCCCAAATCCAAACAATTTTACTCGCTCCACCACTGGCAAAAGTCTTATAATTTGGACTGGGGGAGATAGCCCATACTGTCTGCCGATTTCCCGTAGTGGTTTTCAGACATTCTCCTGTAGCGACTTGCCATTGTCTTAGGGCATGGTCTCCACTACCACTGTAAAGATTTTGTCCATCTTCATGCCAAGTAAGCGACCATATCGAGCCGATATAACCTTGGAAAGTTTTGAGGCATTGTCCAGTTGATACATCCCAAAATTTTGCCGTTTGGTCGTGAGAGCCAGTAACAATAGTGCGATCGCATTTACTCCAAGCTACAGACCACAACCAGTTTTGATGTCCCGATAATGTATGCAAACAATGCCCTGTTTCAGCGTCCCAAAGCTTTGCCGTCTGGTCGTGAGAAGCACTAGCTAACATCTTCCCATTATGACTCCAAGCTATCGACCAAGCATAATTATCGTGTTCTAAAACTTGCAGACATTCCTGAGTAGAAGTATCCCAAATCCTTACCGTGCGATCTATGCTACTGCTAGCGAGTAAGTTTTTGTGGGGATGCCAATCAAGAGATACAACATATTGTTCGTGTCCCTCAATAGTTTTAATACAAGTAGCTGTTTCAACATCCCATAATTGAATCTTTTCCTGAACTGCGATCGCCATAGTTTTACCCCCATTCGAGGATAAACCATCGGGACTCCAGGCAACAGAAATCCAAAATAACCAATCTGTATCCAGCTTAAATATTTTGAGGCATTCTCCTGTAGTGGGATGCCAAAGTCTTATTGTACAATCTTGACCCCCACTAGCTACCATTTTCCCATCGGGACTCCAGGCCACAGTCTCGTTACTATTAGTATGACTTTGAGAAGTTCTAAGACACTGACCTGTGGTTGTGTCCCAAAGCTTAACCGAGCGATCGTTAGAAGCACTAGCTAATGTGTGACCGTCTGGACTCCAAGCAATAGACCAAATCCAATCGGTATGACCTTCTAAGGTTAACTCTAGTTGGCTATTAGCAACCTGCCAAATATAGATAATTCCCTCATTATCGGCGATCGCGATTCGAGTTCCGTCGAGACTATAAGCAATTGCTAAGACGCTGCCTAAATTTTGGGTAAATAGCGATCGTGAGATTTCAGCATTTTGTAAATTGATTCTCTGTAAGCTGACATCCTGTAAATAAGCTTGCCAAATACTGAGGTTAGAAAAGTCAAAATCTTTTAAGTCAAGTTCTAAATAACAACCAAGATTGATTAGATTTCCCGCAGCATAGCCTGGTGTTGGGGTAATTTGGGTTTTAATTTGTTGGAGGACTGTTTTTAGCTGTAACTTGAGAGCTTCCTGGGAAGCAAAAGCATAACCTAGTTTAGTAGCGATCGGTTCTAAAATTAGCCGAAACTGACTTTCTCTGATGTAATCTTTGACTGTAGTTTTAATTAGGGCATAATTGTGGAAGAGATTTAAGGGAACATTAGCCTGACTAAGTTCTTGGGTAACTGCTTCGATTAAACGATCGCTCACATACTCCATAACTACAGGCTGTTGGGTATATTTCCCCTCCTGTTTTTCAACCAGACTGCGCCACATCAAAGATTCTAATGCTCCCAGTAAATCGAGCTTACGAACCGTCGGGGTAATATCTGCTGCTAGTTCCGAGATCGTCGTCCATTCCCGATTAATTGCCAACCAGTACATAATTGACTGTTCCAGAGGAGAAAGACGATTAAATTGCTGTTCCAGCAGTCGCCTAACGTTATAAAACAGAATCATATCTTCTGCTAAAAAATCTGCGATCGCGCCACCAAATAAATCCTGAATCGAAGTAGCCACAATTTTCAGTGCCAGGGCATTGCAACTATAACGCCTACATAGCTCTTGCTGTTCGATCGTTGAACCCAATAAACCTTTGGTTTGGATTAAAGCGATCGCTGCTTCTGGTGAACCAACTAACTTGAGAGTACTTACAGGACTTCCTTTCCCTTCCAACATCGCGATTTCTGCTGGTTTTTCTCGACTAGTGAGCAGCAGACAACTTTGATGAACTGTCTCCCCTATTGCACGAAACAAATCTCCGTAGTTTTCGTAACCAGAAATATACCGTCCTGCATGACCTTGGGATTGCAAGATCGTCTCCGCATTATCTAAAATTAACAGACAGCGTTTAGTCCGCAACCAATAAAGTAATCGCTGTATGTCCGCTTTATTATCCTGTTGTTCGGATAAAAATGGTACTAGCTCTCCCAATAACATTTCCAAAGAAGGAGCATTACGCAGACTGCGCCAAATAACCGCTGCAAAATCCCCTTGCATCTGCTGTGCTACCTTAGCCGTTAAAGCAGTTTTGCCCACCCCTCCCATACCTAAAATAGCCAGCAAGCGGGAGTTTTTATGTTGAATCCACTCCTGTACTTGGGCTATTTCCCTACTGCGTCCGTGAAAAAAACTAACATCCACCAACTCTCCCCAATCGCTTCTGGATGGGGATAAATTCTTAGGTTCGTTGCCCCCCTGTTCGGATAAGCGATCGCTTTCCGCTTTATTTTCTGACTTAACTACTTCTCGATCTTGTTGCCACTTCCTAGCTAAAGCAGCTTTAAAATTCTTTTTACTAACAGGTTCTCCCAAAGCTTGACCGAGCAATTTCCATAGCTTAGGGGCAACATCCCGCCTCAAATAACTATCGGAATAACCCGAAACCTCTGCAATCTTATCGTAGGTTTTATTTTCCCAAGAACCCTTAATAATTGCCGTTTCTACATCGCTAAGTCCGCGATCATATTGAGCTAACATAGCTCGATTGGCAACTGTTAATGCCTGAGACAAATCCATAGTTCGAGCAATTTGAGTTAATTTACTCAATCTTACCTAACGTTACCAGATTTTTTTATGGCGATCTCTCAATCCTTAGACATTCTTTTTATTGATTTAGTTCTTTCGATGGTGTTGAAATGCGATCGCATAAATTTATTAACATAAAATTAATATGCTAGTCAAATTAATTTTGTGCGTTATAGCAATCGCATCGATGCAGAGATAGGTGCAGTAGCTTTTTTTGATCTTCCCTTGCCCATATTAGAATTACTTGTAAAATTCATCGAGAGATAAATATATTTTGTGTTCAAAAATAAAATAGTAGAATCTACAGTAATTATTTTAATTTATCTAACTTATCTGGGAATTATTGAAGATATAAAAATCAAAATTTCAATAAGTTTGAGATGACTATCGAACAATATCGCCCAACAATTCTAAAAACCTTACAAGTTTATATTGCTACTCCTCATAAATATCAAAATATTAAGTCTCAATTAATTGTTAGTGAAGATCGTAATGATTATTTGATTATGACTTACGGCGTACACAATACTGAAAGTATTCATAAATGTATTTTCCATTTACAAATTAAAGATAGCAAAATAGTCATTCTTCGCGATAATACTGAATCTGGTATTTTTGATAAGTTATTAAACGCTGGATTGAATAGCGATCGCCTTATTTATCCCGATTTATCACAAGATGAAATAAAAGACTTCGATCTTACTGTTAGTTTAGAAAAAGTTTACGAGGAACATAAATCATTATTTGAAGTTAAAGCTAATTTTACTAAAGCTATTAAACCAGATGCAACAGGAGCAGAATTAGTTCAATTAGCTAAGATAGAACACGAATATATTAACTGTGCGATCGCGCAGCATCCTAACTCACGGTTCGCTTAAATCAAAAATGATTAGGGAAATAAAATAGCTAAAGTGTATGCTGTTATTGAAATTCAATGAATAGAGAGAGCTATATTATTGAAAGGAACGATTTCAGAACGAGCAGATGATCTACCTCTAATCAT
>NZ_LR213841.1 GCF_900659865.1 Hyella patelloides LEGE 07179 | reverse complement strand
CTAAATCAAGTTGACAATTGGTTTTTTATTTGGATAATATCTGTGTTTGTATTGATGCCGATTCTGATATTAATAATCTTTATATACTGTATATATCGATTGGGTAAATGGATATTAAGACAAAAAATAGATATTAAATAAGCTTGATTTTAGAAAAATCCTTCTCTTGAGATATTTTTTTAAAGTTCTAAATCTATTAATATGGACTGATAGGATGGCATTTAGCAAGGATAATCATGTTCATTTTTGATTAATTAAATACATAATTGTCCACCATTAAATAATGATAAAAATGCTGCTTAACTTCTCTTTTATCTAGTTAGATTTACCGTATTATCATCAGATAAAGTTAGTAGATAAATTTTATTTATGTTTAACTTTTTGTTAAAGCTATTCATATATTTATTAATAAATTATAGTCATTCTAAATAGAAACCATGTGAATAATAAATGCTGTAGCAAGTCGCTGTAACCTTTCTAACGACTGGCATCACCACATCAAGACTTACATGGTAGATAAACCTTCGGAGATTAATGGGAATGACTATACTGTTATACTGCTGAAAATCTTCACTATTTCCTTTCACATTTTCAAGATTTATATTTCCATCGAACTAGCGTTTTTGCAGAATGTCCTCTTGATTATTGTCATCTTCATGTCATATTCTCTCTTCATACTAAACAATAACAACTTAATTCAAGTTTTTTTGGAGATAATTACATGAGACTAAAATTAATGTCATTATTAGCTGGAGTAGCTGGAGTACTTACTTTAACTGTGCTTGCTGTTCCTGTAACAGCCCAAACTTGTAATGGAGGCAATAAAGATAAAAATACTACCGAGTCTAATTTTCCCGACACAACTCAAAGCAGTACTACTGTTGAAGCAACTGCTTTTACCTCTTAGTAGTTAATTACTCTCGATCCAACTTACGCCGAATTTATGGGTTTAAAATTTTCCTTCTTCAAATAACTTTTGAGTTATTAGCTAGCTGCTAATAACTTTTTTTTTGAGACTCAATCAATAATTAGTAGAGCTATTTCAATCAACCGCTAAACTAAAACAAATAGTAAAAAACAGATCGAGATCAAAACAAAAGATTACGTTGTCTATAAAAATAATGTTCAACCGCTCTCGTCGTCGCCTAGCTTATTGGTTTACCCTTTCGATGGGAAGTATTTTAATTTTATTTGCGTTTACGGTTTATCAGCGTCAGGTAAAAGAGCAAATGCAAGAATTTGATACTCAAATTTATACTCAAACTAAAAAAATTGCCTCCTTAACAACCTATCAACAACAAGAGAAAAGCTGGCAGATAAATACAGATAATGTATTCTTATCAAATCCTGAAATTCCCAATGAATCGAGAATAGTTTATGTTCGCTGGTATGATTCTCAGAAGAACCTTTTACAGTTTATTGGTAATTGTCCTCCTCAAAAGTCTCTAGTAACATCTGGATGGCAAACCCTAAAATACAACTGCAATTTGAATGGTGGCAATAAGCAAAAGCATCTGCGTAAATTCACTCTTCCCTTAAAATACAATCAATCTCTAGTGGGTTATCTACAGGTTGCGGTTTCTATTAATTCTGTTCGAGATTCCCTAGCGCGATCGCGTTTTTTCTTGGCTTTAGGAGTACCAATTACTCTCGGTTTTACTGGTATAGTGGGCTGGATTCTTGCAGGATTGGCAATGCAGCCTGTCAAACTTTCTTACGAACAATTACAGCGTTTTACGGCTGATGCTTCCCATGAACTACGCGCCCCAGTAGCAGCAATTCTTAGTAATGCTCAAGTAGGTTTACTCGCCCCAGCAGAAGATCGCCATCAACCCCGTCAGCGTTTAGAAAATATTGTCACTCAAAGTAAACATATAAGCGTTTTAATTACTAATTTACTATTTTTAGCCCGTCATCAAGGCAAATTAAATCCTCAAGATATTACGAAAACTGACGTAGTCGAGTTATTAAATTCTTTAGCCAATCAATATCAGGTTTTAGCAGCAGAAAAAGGTTTAGATTTTCAATTAAATTTACCAACTACATCTCAAAAAACTTATGGCGATCGCAATATGCCTACCAGCTACGCGGATCGCGATTTGTTACAACAGGCGATTCATAATTTACTGGACAACGCTGTTAAGTATACTCCCTCTGGTGGTATGGTTGCATTAACACTAGAAGTTAAACCCCGTAGAATTTTGATTACGGTTCAAGATACTGGTATTGGGATTCCCGCCTCTGACTTACCCCATATCTTCGATCGCTTTTACCGAGTAGATAAAGCCCGCACCAGACAAACAGGGGGTTTTGGTTTAGGATTGGCGATCGCACAACAAATAATTGAGGCTCATAATGGCAAGATTACGGTTGAAAGTAAAGCGGGAAAAGGAACTAAATTTCAGATTTGTTTACCTCTGCGATCTCGATCGATCGTAGAAACCAGAGGTTAATTAACGGTTTACTTATTCTTCCTCTTGCTATTTTTAAATTTCGTAGAACTCTTGAAAAACAAGATGAAAAACCCAGAGCAAATAGTAAAGCTGCTTGATTACAAACAGGAAAAGGCATCAAATAATTTTGTTCCTCAACCTGCGACACTTTCAAGCAAAGGCAGATGGGATAATATCCATTTTGAACTTCACCAACAGCCTAAGTTTGAGACACTCGAGCATCAACACACTATGCACGTAATTGCCTATGGTGTTTCCAACTCACCAGGGGAAAGATGGCTAGACGGAAGAATTCAAAAAGAAAAGCGAAATCGAGGAGATATTGCAATTATTCCTGCTGGGATTACCCATCGCTGTAACTGGAATAATTCAGCCGAGTTTGGGATTTTGGCAGTTGAACCTGCACTGCTGCAACAAGTAGGTCAAGATTTAGTAGATGGCGATCGCATTGAACTGATTCCGCAGTTTATGAATACTCCTGATGCACTGATACAAGGAATTTTCTCAACCTTAAGAGATGAGTTGGAGTCCCCTAAAATTGGTAGTAATTTATTGGTTGATAATCTGAAAATCACATTAGCAATTCACCTATTACGAAAATATTGCGCTACAAAACCCAAACTTTCCAGCTATGAAGACGGCTTATCTAAACTGAAGCTAAGACAAGTAACAGAATATATCAACGAACATCTCGATCGCGATTTAAAAATCATTGAATTAGCTGCGATTGCACAAATCAGTCCGTATCATTTTATACGCTTGTTTAGAAATAGCACGGGTAAAACGCCTCACCAGTACATATTGCAGCAACGAATTGAAAAAGCGAAGTATATATTGCAGCATAGCGAACTTAGCATCTCAGAAATTGCAGCTATTGTTGGTTTTTGTGACCAAAGTCACTTTACTAAATACTTCAAACGCATAACAGGTTTTACACCGAGAAAATATATCGCTAAATCGCAATAATTTACTAAAATTCCGCAACTTTTTTCTAGATTCAGAGATCGCATTTTTTCTAAAGTAGCTGTAAGTTCAAAGAGGTTTACAGATGCAAGTCGAACAAAGAGAAATAATTATTTCTACTCCCGATGGAGAAATGCCAGCTTTTTTATGTCTGCCTGTTGAAAGTAGCCCTAAACCAGCCGTGATGGTGCTGATGGAAGCTTTCGGATTGACTCAACATATCAAAGATGTAACAGTAAGAATTGCTAATGAAGGTTATTTAGCGATCGCTCCAGATTTATATTATCGTGAATTACCAAATAACAAGTTTGGCTACGATCGAGTCGAGTCAGCCAAAGCAATGATGTCTAACCTCGATTTCCGTAAGACTATGGAAGAAGATATTAAAGCAACGTTAGATTATCTTAAATCGCGAGCAGATGTCTATTCAGATCGCATTGGTGTAACAGGCTTTTGTTTTGGTGGAAGTATGACCTTTTATGCTGCTACTAGGTTTTCTTCTGAGATTGTGGTGGCTGCACCTTTCTACAGTGTGGTTCTTGATGAGTGGCTCGAAGCCGTTAGAAATATTACTATTCCTGTTTATTTATTCTTTGGTGGTGCAGATCCGTTTATTGAGAGAGATCGCATTACACAAATAGACTCTCGCTTCAAAGAACTCGGTAAAAACTATAAGTTAAAGGTTTATCAGAATGCGGATCATGGGTTTTTCTGTCACGAACGTTCTTCTTACAATCAGTTAGCAGCAGAAGACTCTTGGCGCGAACTTACACAGTTCTTGAAAAAGCATCTGTGAAAAGATTTTAATTCTAGTTTTAAATTTTATAATTGCGTTTAAGTGATTGTGAGGTTTAGAGCGATCGCAACGCGCCTCGCCAACGGCGATCTCGCTTTTTGGAGAGCAAAACATGATTTTTTACCTATTTTAAATTTTGAGAAATGTTAAGAAATATGATGAAATACTAGGCATCTGGGGTTCAACCTCTAAAAAAGCCTGTAAAAATCACAATATCTCTTCTCAGATGTAGTCAAACTTTGGTAGCGTAATAGTTAGGAAAACAATTACTAAATAATATTTTTATTTAGATTTCTGCCAATTAAATTTGCGATTTAAGGAGAATTAAAAAAAATGACCTTTATCTTCCAACTTGTACTATCTCTTTTAGTCTTATTTTCTTTTGTAATGGTTATCGGTGTTCCTGTAGCCTATGCTTCCCCCCAAAACTGGGAGCAGTCCAAAACTTTACTGTATGCTGGTTCTGGTGTTTGGGGAATTTTAGTGGTTTTAGTAGCGATTTTAAACTTTTTCGTTATCTAATCACAACAAGAGATATCCTTAATACTAATAGCGATTGTCTTCTAAAAGGCGATCGCTTTCTCTGGAATCAGTTTTTTATTTATGGCTACATTTGAAGGAAATTTTACTGGCGACTCATCTTCGTTTCGTTTTGCAATTGTAATTGGTCGTTTTAACGATCTAGTTACTGGTAAGCTTTTGTCTGGGTGTCAAGATTGTCTAAAACGTCACGGAATCAATGTTGACCCTATAGGTACTCAAGTAGATTATGTTTGGGTTCCTGGTAGCTTTGAAATCCCGATGATGGCTCGTAAGTTAGCAATGACTCAACGCTACGATGCGATTATTTGTTTGGGTGCAGTAATTCGCGGACAAACTCCTCATTTTGATTATGTTTCCTCTGAAGCAGCCAAAGGAGTTGCAGCAGCTAGTTTTCAAACTGGTGTTCCCGTAGTTTTTGGCGTATTGACTACCGATACGATGCAACAGGCTTTAGAAAGAGCAGGTATTAAAAGTAATTTAGGTTGGAATTATGCTTTAGATGCACTGGAGATGGCAAACTTAATGCAACAGGTTAACACCATCAGCGATGAACCGCCAATCGCTAACCTCAAAGCAATTCAGGAATCTCCTCAAGCAGTAATCGGCAATCAGTAATTAGTCATCAGTCATCAGCTATAGTTTTGATAAATACAGGTAAGGCGAGGTACATCCTACCCTACTACTTTATGCTGCTTGCGCTAGTTAAGAAATATCCTAAGAAACAAGGGAATATACAAAATTAGCGACATCAAAGCAAGAAAATCATTAATTAGTAACAGACAATGGTAGGGGCGTTTCCCTAAAGGACTCGGCTTCGCCGTCGCGCGACCATCGGTGAGTCCGTGATTGGCATCGCGTGAAACGCCCTTACTAGATTTAAGTCTGATTATCAATTTGCTAGGGTAAAGTTTTCCTCACCCTACTTTGTCGTATTATTTTGTTCAAATTCTCTTTGTCTTTGACGGTTAATTTGACGGGCTTTTTTCTCAGGGGTTAATTCTTCGTAGCAATAAGGACAAGAAATTATTGGTTCATAATAAGGTGATGCTTTATCCTCTTCCGAGATAGGATGTCCGCAAGCGTAACAAAGTTCGTAGTTACCAGTTTCCAATCCTTCTTTGACGGCTACTCTTTCATCGAAAACAAAGCATTCTCCTTGCCACAGACTTTCTTCTGGGGGGACTTCTTCTAAGTATTTCAGGATACCTCCTTTGAGATGGTATACCTCTTTAAATCCTTGAGATAGTAGGTAAGAAGAAGCTTTTTCACAGCGAATACCACCAGTGCAGAACATTGCTACTTTTGGATGTTGCTCTGGGTCGATATTTTCGGCGATATATTCGGGAAATTCACGAAAAGAATCAGTTTCAGGGTTAATAGCCCGTTGAAATGTGCCGATTTCTACTTCGTACTGATTGCGAGTATCAATTACCGTTACTTCAGGGTCACTTATAATGTTATTCCACTCTTGGGGTTTAACATAAGTACCTACTTTTTCATTAGGGTTTGCTTCGGTTTTTCCCAGAGTAACAATTTCTTTTTTCTGTCTTACTTTCAGTTTGCCAAAAGGTAGTGTTGTCGCAGTTGATTCTTTATGTTCGAGCTCTGAAAAGGGGGATAGCGATCGCAGATATGCTAAAGTATTGTCTATAGTCTGGCGCGTTCCTGCAATTGTGCCATTAATTCCTTCTTTCGCTAGTAAAATTGTGCCTTTAATCTCTTGAGATTGACAATAATTTAGGATAGGTTGCTGTATCTGTTGATAGTTAGGTAAAGATACAAATTTATAGAAGGTGGCAACAATGTAAGGCATCTTTCGTTGATAGTTAGTGGTTAGTTGTTAGTAGTAGTAGTAGTTGGTAGTTAGTGGTTGGTTGTTATTTGTTCGTTACTAACTGCTATTTGTTGCTTACTTCATAATTCATCCTTCATAATTCATCCTTCATAATTCATCCTTCATAATTCATCCCTCATCCTTCATCCCTTATCAGGAAACTTCCCTTGTTGTACGTCTTGGGTGAATTCTTGCACCGTGTTAGTAATAATCTCTTGAAGATTTACATAAGCTTTAGCGAAAGGAGGAATTCTGTCTGATAAGCCTAATAAATCGGTGGTGACTAATACTTGACCGTCACATTTTATCCCAGCACCAATACCAATGGTAGGGATAGGGACAGTAGCAGTAATAGTCGCAGCTAAATCATCTGGTATATGTTCTAAGATGATGGCAAATGCACCCGCTTCAGCTAAAGCTACTGCTTCGTTAAGAATTCTGTCTGCTTCTTGGGGGGTTTTTCCTTGTTGCTTGTAACCTAAAATATTCACTGATTGGGGAGTTAAACCAACATGACCCATTACAGGGATACCTATGAGGGTTAATTCTCGCACCATACTAATGATACGGGGATGTCCTCCTTCTAATTTAATTGCAGTTACTCCTGTTTCTTTAACAATTCTTCCTGCACTATGAATTGCTTGGGAAATACTTTCTTGATAACTGAGAAAAGGTAAATCACAGACAGTTAAGGCTCTTTTAACTCCCCGACGCACTGCGGTTGCATGATGAATCATTTGGTCTAGAGTTACAGGAAGAGTAGAGTTATGCCCTAAAGCTACCATTGCTAAAGAATCCCCTACCAGAATCATATCGACTCCTGCATCATCTAATACCCGCGCCAAACTATAATCCCATGCGGTGAGGGAAATAATTGAGCGTCTTTGTTGTTTCCATTTAATTAACTGTTGTATGGTAACTGCCATTGAGATTGTGATAAAACTACAGTTCTATTGTAAAAATTTTTGCTTGGGTGTTGTGGGCAATTTTATAAGCTATACTTTAGGTTTTTTCGTACCATTTAACGAAATGGGCGGAACTCCCCAACCTCGCGCAGCAGGTTGTGGGATGGATAGCCCCGCGACGCAGGAGCGTTAATAAACTAGTTAATAAACAATTCATGAACTCTTTATATATCAAGGGTTGTAAGCGTTGTACAATCTTCATAAGATAAAGCGGTATTAATGGGCGTGATTAGTCGCTGTCTACGAACTCCCCGCTATTGCTAAAGGCTAAGACAGCTATCTCAATCGAGATAAACAATGTTCGGATACTGAATAACGTAGGTGTCCATAGATAAAAATAGAACGTTGTAACCAAAAATCTATAACCGCACGGTGCTGGCGGTTCTGCCTGTGGAGGCACAGTAAGACCAAGATCGAGCTTGCTTGATGGAGGCATGAGCCTATGAAGCGGGAAGCTCTGAGGACGAATAAAACCGTCCCTGAATTGACCGAGGAGAAGAGATTCTCCAATCCTCGCGAAGCAGGTTGGAGTAGTTCAAAAGAATTGCTTCTGATGCTTTAGGACTGAGCGATATTGGAATTATTGTGAAGCCCCAAGATTATGACCAAGTAGAATCTGATGATTTTATCCTGCAAGAAGAAAAAGAAAAAATCTTTTTTTTAATTAAATCCAAGACAGACGAATATTGTTTTACTAATAAAGCTCTGATTCACGTTGACGGAAAATCTGCGGTAAGTAAAAAACGGACTTTAAAACGTTTAGATTACAAAAAATACTCTATTCAAAACGTGATTTTAGAAACGGCAGGGACTATCGATCTTGACATTGAAATTAAATTTGCCATTGGCTCTTATCAGTATTCTATAGATGTTCATAAAAAACACCTAGAAGAATTAAAAGATTTGTATAAGGCTTTAATCAAAATAAGTTCTATTCAAGAAACAAATGCTCAATATCTTAAATACGCCCAAAGCAGTTTAGAAATAACTTCCAAATCGGTTAATCGTTCTTCAGGTTCTAACACACTCGAACAAGAATTCAAAACCATCAATGAGTATACCTTTAAATGGCTTACTCACTTTCATGAAACTTATAATACTCAAGATTTTACTTCAGTTTTTGAAACATTTATTAAATAACATAATAGAGGATTAATTCACCGCAGCTAGAGAAGACTGATACAGAGTATCTTGCCAATTAGCCAAGTCTGTTAAAGAGCGATCGCGATATTTGCCGTATCTTTCTCTTTTACCACGAATTTTAGTCTCTAATTGGGGAATAATCCCAAAATTGGGGGGCATGGGTTGGAAATGCTTGGGAGAAGCAGAACTGATGAACTCAAACAGCGCGCCCATCATAGTAGTTTCAGGAAGAGTAAGAGTTGATTTACCCAAGGCGACTCTTGCTGCATTTGTACCAGCTAACCAACCACCCGCAGCAGCAGCAGTATAACCTTCTGTTCCTACTAACTGTCCCGCAGCGAGTAAAGTAGAACGATTTTTAAATTGCAGGGAAGGTTGTAAAAGTTCGGGAGAGTTGATAAAGGTATTGCGGTGCATCACTCCCATACGAACAAATTCTGCATTTTCTAAACCAGGAATTAAGCGAAAGACTCGTTTTTGTTCTCCCCAACGCAGATTAGTTTGAAAACCTACCATGTTCCAGAGTTGTCCTGCTTTGTCTTCTTGGCGTAGTTGCACCACTGCGTAAGGACGTTTTACTTGATTTTCGGGGGCGCGAAAGTCTCCTAACCTTGCATCAAAAAGCCCTACAGGTTTTAAAGGGCCATAACGCATGGTATCCTCGCCTCGTTGTGCCAATTCTTCTATGGGGAGACAGCCTTCAAAGAATTTTGAGGTTTCGCGGTCAAAATCTTTTAATTCCGCTTGTTCTGCTTGACAAATTTCACTATAAAACTTGAGATACTGTTCCTGATTCATCGGACAGTTGAGATATGCAGCTTCTCCTCTGTCGTAACGGGATGCAAGGAAAGCAATATCTTTATTAATTGACTCTCCTACAATAATCGGGCTAGCAGCATCAAAGAAACTCATATATTCCATCCCCGTAAACCTCTGCAAGTCTGCGGTTAGTTGAGGGCTGGTTAAAGGACCTGTGGTTAGAACCACTACTCCTTCTGTGGGAATTTCTGTAACCTCTTCTCGGCGAAAATCTACTAAAGGATGATTAGCCAGAGTTGATGTCAGTTCGTGACTAAAGACACCTCTATCTACCGCTAACGCTCCTCCTGCGGGTACAGAATGTTTATCCGCAGTACCAATAATAACTGAACCAAGACGGCGTAATTCTTCGTGTAATAATCCAGCAGCGCGGTCTGTAGCCATCGCACCAAAAGAGTTACTACAAACTAATTCCGCTAATTCTTCACTATGATGGGCTGGAGATGTTTTTACAGGGCGCATTTCGTACAGGGTTACAGGTACTCCTGCTTGGGCAATTTGCCAGGCTGCTTCTGTTCCTGCTAAACCACCACCGATTACAGTTACTCTTTCTTGGGTCAAGTTAGGGTACTCCTTGTTATTATTTGGTCTTAGTTTATTTTAGTGGTTAGAAGAGAAGTTCCAACAAAATTTCTATGGAGTGATGAGTTCTGAAAGTTTCTTATAGTGCCAGGGAATAATAATTATAGTTATATTTTTAGCTTGAATTAATATGATTAAAGTTTCACAAATCAAAAGTTATATATTTAGTATTTTTTGGACTTGTTCCATAATTACTTTATTTTTGGTTGGAGTATTATGGACATTTGTGTATAGTATATTTGGGTTTGTAACTTCTCCTTTTATTTATAGCCAGCAAAAAGAAATACATTCAGCAATTCTTCGACGAGACATTAATAGAGTTAAAAAATATTTAGAACAAGGTGGAGATATTAATGCTGTAGCAGCAGAAAGAATGACAGGATTACATTTAGCTGTAAAACTTAAAAATTATGAAATTGCAGATTTTTTGCTATCTAGAGGCGCGGAAGTAAATGTTAAGGATAAATATAATGTAACTCCACTTCATACCGCAGTTACCAACAAAGATTCCCGTCTGACTAATTTACTAATTGATTATGGTGCGGTAACTGATATTTTTATCACTACTTTGCAAGGAAATATTGAGGCATTACAAAACTATCTTCAAGTAGGGGGAAATCCTAATATTACTACTGGTAAATCTCGACAAACCTTACTAGAATTATCAATCAAAGCTCATTCTTTGGCAATGGTGAAATGTCTTTTAGATAAAGGAGCAGAAATAACTAAAATAAATGCTCGCGGTTTCACTCCATTATATATAGCAGCCAGTGAAGGACAGTACTCAATTTCTAAATTGTTAATAGATCGAGGTGCAAAAGTTAACACGATATGCGATCGACATACAGCACTTTACCAAGCAGCAAGAAGTGGAAATCAAAACTTAGTTGAATTGTTACTTAATAGTGGCGCAAAAATAAATATACCAACTTGTCATGTTCTACATAAAGCTGTAGATAAAGATAACATTGAAATCGTAGAATTATTAATTAATCGTGGAGCTAAAATCAATAGCCGTGATGGATTTCCTTTTAGGGAAACTCCTTTACATCTTGCTATCAAAAAAGGAAATATTAATTTAGTTGAATTATTACTATCAAAAGGAGCGGATGCTAATCTAAAAACTTTTTTTCCTCCTATGACGGCAATTCAAATGGCAACTCAATATCCTGAAATAGTTAAATTATTAAAGAATTATGGTGCAACTGTAGATTTTGCTGTATTCAATGCAGCTTCTAAAGGAGATTTTGAGGTAATTAAAGAATATATAAATGAAGGGGGGAACGTCAATGCTACTTATCAACAGGAAACTACATTATTACATTTTGCAGCTAGTAGAGGTCATAACGATATAGTTCAATTACTGATAGATAATGGCGCAAATGTTAATGCAAAAAATCAACAAGAAGTAACCCCTTTATTATATGCTGCTCAATATGCTACTGTATCCAAAAATCAAAGTACCGCAGCTTTATTAATTGTTCATGGTGCAATCGTAGATATTCAATCAGCAGCATTATTAAAAAATATCGATGCAGTAAGAGGTTATTTAGAACAAGGAGGAAACCCTAACGCTAAAATCAAGGGGAGAATGACTTTATTGCAAATGGCTGTAATGAGTGGTGAATTAGAAATGGTACAGCTATTACTAGATAAGGGAGTTAAAATTGTTCCCAGAAAAAGTTTTAATTTGTTAGTTACTGCTTTACAAAGAGGGCATATCGAAATTTTCAAATTGTTAGTGGATTATGGAGCAAAAGTTAATAGCGGTTTTTTCTTTTCTCAAATAATTGGCTTTTCTTTATTGAACATAGCGGTAACATCTGGGAACATTGAATTAGTTCAGTTATTAATTGACAATGGGGCAAACATCAATAAAGCAGGCTGGTTTATTAATAGTATGACTCCTTTACATCTTGCTGCTCAACTTGGATATTTAGAAGTAGCAGAGTTACTACTTAATAATGGAGCTAATGTTAATGCAAAAACTCGTTTTTCTGGATTTACTCCTTTGCAACTCAGTCGTGATTTAGCAATAAAAATATTACTGAAAAAATATGGTGCTAAGGGATAGAGCAGTAATAGATAAATTGTAAGCTACCGCGTGAGTTATCCTAATTTGTAATTAATAATTCATCCCTCATCCTTTATTTTTACGACAAACTAAATCGAACTGACAGTAATTACAGGCTTTAAATTGAATATCTGGCTCAACAGGATAATTACCTTCTGTTAAGTGTTGTTTTACCTTTTCTGCAAATTGCTCTAAATCTTCGGGATTAGTTTTATTGCGTCTGATGGGTTTACATTTACTGAGGGAATAATATACTGCATCAATATTTTCTTGGGGATATTCTTGCGCCATTGCATCGATATATAAAGGGATTTGGATATCTATTGTTGCTTTACCAGATCGATCTTTAATTCCTACTGGAGGACTGCTACTACTTTTGTAATCGATAACTTTGATTCCTGTAGAAGTACGGTCTAATCTATCGATTGTGCCTTTAATATTTAAGCCATGCCATTGTGTTGCAAATTCTTTTTCTCTAGCAATAATTTCACTATCGATCGGTAGAAAATTTGGAGTGTTTAAATTGATCGATAATAGGTTAAGCACTTCTTGCTTTTGAGTCATCCAAGATGGGATATCTGGTATGTGTAAATTAGTTTCTGCTTCTTGAAAGGCTTGTTGTAGTTGTTGCCAATTAAATTTTTCTAAATCGGCTGCGGTGTTAATTTTAGAGAGGCATAATTCAAGACATTGATGATAAAGGCTACCTCTAGTATTATTTTCTAAGATTAATTTTGTTTCTGCTATTTCCTGTAGTTTTAGTAACTTGCTAGCAAACCATTTAAAGGGACATTGCCCAATTTGAGTTAATTGAGAAGCACTGAAAGTAAATTTTTGAGGGTCGAGAGTAATCCCCACTAAACCGTTATATTCATTAGTAATTTTATCTTCTCTATTTTGCTCTATTTGCCATTTTTGACGAATTAAGGTTAATAAATTATCTGGTATATTGCCTTGACGCAGATATATTGTTCTAGCTTCTTCAATGCTTGTAATATATTTTTTTTCTACTGGTACGGGTAGCAGATTTAAATCCGCTAAATAAGGACTAGGATATGTAGGTTGTCTATCTATTACTTGGGGAGAAGAAAAGCTAATTTGTTTGGTGGGTATTTGTAGCAGAAAATAAAAAGCTAATGCCTCTTTTTGCATTATCTTAACTATAGTGTTAATGTTAATATTTTCTTGAGATAGTTGCTTGCGATCGCAATATCCCAATACTAAATCATCACTAATAGCAGTAGGAAATATGTTCTCTGCCATTCCTAAGACAAAAACATACTGATATTTACTGCCAAATAAAGATAAAGGTGAATGTAATTCTACTCCTCCTCTTCCTGGTTGAATGGGTATGGTTAAGCTAGTTAAAAGTTCTTGAATTTCGGTAATAATAGTTTCTCTGGTAATAACTTTATTAGTGGTTAATAAGAGTTCTTGCAAAGCTTCTTGGAATTTATAATAAGCTACAATTTCTTTTGCCCATGGTTTAACTTTTTGCGGTATATTAAAGGTTTCCATGATGTGTTGCCAAATTTGTAACCAGCGATCGCTTTTGGCTTTTATGGGTAGCTGAAGCAAAGATAGATCGATTCCTATTGTTTGCCAGTCTTTGATAGTTTGAGGATGAGCGATTCTTGCTTTAGCCCAAGTTTCAGAATTGAGTTGTTTTACTAAAGGATGAAATAACAGTTTAATTACGGCTTCAAAAGATAGTTTATCTGAAGAGTTGATTGTAATAATAATTTCTAAGAGAATCTGTAACCAAGCACCAATACGAGTGGTTAATAAAGAAACATCATAAAATGCTCTTAAGGGTACATCATATTCCCAAGCAATATCTAATAAAGTATCACCATATAACTGTTCATCTTTGGTTACAAGAACAATATTATGAGGACTAATACCTCGATCTAAGAGTAATTTAACTTGAGTTAATACTCCTCTTACTTCTGCTTCTAGATTAGGATAATGATTTAATAGAACTTCCGATGAGGAAAGAGAAAGATTGGTAGTGGAAGAGAGCTTATTTTGTTGATTTAGATAGTATTGTTGTAATTCCTCACCAAGAGTTTTATCTCTTGATTTTTGAATAAATTGCCATCCTTGAGTTTTTAGCCAGTCAATACTATTTTGATTGTTACTAAAAATTTTGTCTTCTTCACAGGGTAAAACTAACAGGCTATTATTACCGGATAAAGTATTAATAAAAGCTAACCGATCTAGATTAGGAGCAAAATAACCATAAAATAAATAACTTTTTTTATCTTGACAATGTTTTGTAGCTTGCCAAAATAGTTCACTACGATCTATACAATTAATTTTCTTTAGTTGTTCTTGGTAACAGATAGTAACTCTAGCTAAAATACTAACTCTAGTAATCGAATGTTCTTGTAAAGCTAATAAATCAATTCCACTACTTAACAACTCTTGTATTATTGGTGTCCAAAGAGCAGTAACTCCTAATATATCTTTAACCTTTAATATTTCAGCTATGGCATTTTGTAAAGTACGACGAGCTAATAAAACAGAAGCAATTCTTAAGCCTTTTTTCTTGACTATGGTTTCTGCTACACTTTCTAGTGTACGATGAAATGTTTTAATGCTTCGTGCAATGGCTTTTGTGGGAGTTAAAACTAATTCATAAGAACTAACAGATAAAGTGTCGGGAATATTATTAACAACAATTCTATTCATTGCAGAGCATTCATTACTGTTTATAATCTCTTCGCAATATAGCAAATATCCGATCTAAAGCATCTATAAAATTGTAAGGTGGGCAATGCCCACCCTACTACCTATGATATTTCTTGACTTTTTAAAATCGGATTTAGTAAGGCGATGCACTGTCCGCCCTACCTATAGTATTTCTTAACTTTTTAAAATCGGATTTAGGATTACTCAAATTGGACGAGATTTAGTTACTATCAGTTCCATAGAGTACGCCACCAAGGAGTTGTTGCTGCATTAGCATCTACAAAATCAATTTTGCTGCGAATTTCTTCAATATTCCAGCCAGTTAAATTAGCCAGGTTTTGGGCTTCTTGTTCCTGTCTATTAGAAACAGCTTGAGGATAGTCACTTTGGCAACTAATCTCACCACGAAAAGGATGACGAATCACATAACGTCCTTGAAATAATTGACGATTTCCTGTTTCGTGAAAACGTAAATCTTCGGGGAATTGCCCGCGATTGTAACGAACATGGAGGCGAGTAATAAAAACATTAGAAGTTGGCATTATCATTCTATTATTAGGAGATGTTGTAGATGTCTCATTAAGCCAAAATACTCCCGCTTGTTTTAATTCTTCTGGGTTTAAAGGTTCAGCAGAACAAGGATCGCAACTAGCCATATCCCAAGCATATTCTAAGAAAGCAACTTTTTTATTTTCTTTCTGGTATGTTTTCTGAAACATAGTTGTGTAAAAGTCTTTAAATTCTTGTTGTACAAATTCAGGAATATCAAGATTAGAAGGAATATTGACAGTGCGATAATTAGTTAACTCTATTTGACCTTTAGGTGATAATAAGTAAACAATTAAATCTTGATCGCCTTGAGCGTTTGCCATTCCTAAACGAATTGGTAACATAAACTTAGGAGATTCATAGGCGATCGCAATTGGTCTTAATTTCTGATATTCTCGATCGTTATATTCTTCTAAATTAACTTTTGCTACAAAGAATTTAAGGTTTTGTTTGATGTAGGGTTGCAATAATTCCCTAGCACCCGCAGGTATTTTATAACCATTTTGTATCAGCCAAGTTTCTAAACCATCAGATTCTTTGGCACTGAGAATTACAATGTCATATTCTCCTACTGTAAATTGTTCTTCTACAGTGACACCTAGATTATTTTGTCTCGTTCTTCGAGACTTTGAGTCTTGGGATGCTGGTGCAGATTCCAAAACAGTATCTCTTTCAAATAAACGAACTTCACAAGGATCGGGATCGAAATATTCTACTAATCTCGGTGCGCTAAAAGCGTCTAGTCTTTCGATTATTTTTGCTTCCCCTACATTAACCTGTTCTTCTTTTAAAATAACTGGTACGGGTACAACCATCGCAAAGTCTTTAACTTCTCCTTGATAGTCATTGGACATAGTTAAAACTGTTCTTTGTCCATCCCGTGCAATAATCACTTGAGATGCTTGATTATAAAGACTACTATCAGCTTTCGCCACGTAAAAACCACAAAAAGCTAATACTGGTTGGATATTAAATATCAATACTGCTATTGATAAACAAGATGCCAATAAAATACGTAATAATTTCATTTTTTTCAATTAATAATTAACAATCACAAACTTGAGGGCGATTGGCCAATCGCCCCTACTACCAATTAATTAATGGTTTTGTCCACATAAACCGAGGTGCAGACCAAACCAAATCCAATAAAATAGTTAGAGGCGAAATAATAAATAATGCCCAGAAAATTGCGGTAGTAATGTAGAAATAATCCTGTAAAATGACTGTAGTAAAAGCGATCGCAATTGCCCAGAAAATCCGCCCCATAGTAGCATTAGGAATCGATCGCGGATCGGTTAACATAAACAGAGCAAACAATAATAAACTACCGCTAGATAGTTGGTGTAACCAGACATCCCAACTCCAACCCAACCACAGATTACGCATCGCTTCTAAACCAGCGTAAACCAGTAAAAATGCCACAGAAGTATCCCAACGACCCACTTTTTTTAAAATCACTCCCCCCATTCCCGCAAAGAGAAGTAAATACCACCAATCAGTCCCCCATTGACCAGGAGATACCCAAGCATCATTGGTTAACAGCAAAGCGGAGATAATGCCAAAATTAGCAGGGTTAAAAAAGTGTTTACTACGATAACGAAACAAAAATTTACTTGCGATCGCTAAAAAACCTGCTAGCATCATGGTTTGATAGCTATTACCCCGCAACAATAAACACAAGCCTAAAGCAGTAATCAAAGCACTGCGTAGAGAATTTAATACTTTCGCACTGGTAAGACTATTGATAACAATCTGAGTCCCATTACCCGAAAAATCATAAATATCCCTTTTTTTCTGTGCTTCCACCACAGCACTTAATATCCACTGGGTTACCAAACAGCTAAGAGCAATTGCAGCTATTAGAAATGGCTGTATAGTCCAGTCTCTTGTAAATAAACCGATAAACAAAAAGCAAGATAAAAAAACAATCTGATAATCTCGCCGATTTTTCAAAATAATCATATTTTTGCTGATATATAGTTGTTAGTTGGTCCCGTCAAGCGGGATAATATAGTTAATTGTTACAGTCTTCCTTGTCCTTCTCGTTTCCCTTGTCTCCTAATTTCTCACTCCTTATAATTCATCCTTCATCGTTCTCTATTCTGTCCTTATCTTTTAAAAAAACCAGGTGATGTTACAGTTCTTGAAACGAAACATTTTCTCCTCTTTACTCCTGACTTATATACGGGCGAACGGTGGTTCGCAGACAACACTGACTCCTGTAGAGACGCGAAATAAGAGGTCTTTACAACTCAGTGACTTCTTCTTTCAAATCATTAAGATTCTTGCTTCGCAGTAGCTAACGGATAACCCATTAGCAGTAATCTAAAAATAGAACCAAATATTGTTTAAGACTCCATAAGATAAGTAAAAAAATGCTGAAAAAGATTTTGTATGCCGACTCTGGCGCAGACAATGCTCAAGATTTACTTAAATTCTTACTAGAACTTCCTGCTTTAAAAGGTGCTGATTTATCTATCTTACGAGTTGTCTCTCCTAAAACAACAGAAGAAGAAAGCGAAGTTAAAAGTAACGCAGAAACGAAAATCAGCGAATTAGTTTCTAAATTGGGTATTGCCGAAGATCGGGTAACATCAATGGTGGAAGAAGGAGAACCTAAAACTACAGTCATCAAAGTTGCTAAAGAAAGTAACACGGACTTGATTATTATGGGTTCGCGAGGTTTAGGAAAACTGCAATCATTTCTCAGTAACTCTGTAAGTCAGTACGTCTTTCAATTAACCGAACGTTCTATGTTGCTGGTAAAAGACGATATCTATGTCAAAAGAATTAAACGCGTTATGGTTGCAATAGATAAGTCTGCTGCTGCACAATATGCTTTAGATGTAGCTTTATCGATGTTCCAAGGCGACAAAGATGCAGAGATCTATTTAACTAGGGTTAATCCCGATCTCAAACCAGGTTTAGAAATCTCTCAAGAAGATATTGATAACAACCCCATCTTAAGTGCTGCTGCTGCCAAAGTTAAAAGTAGAGGTCTAGCTTATAAGTGCATTCTTTCAGGAGGAAGACCCGCACAAAAGATTTGTGCTTTAGCAGAAGACTATAACATTGACTTTATGGTATTGGGTTCTCCCGAACGCCGTCCTTCTGTGGCGAAAAATTTACCCGATCTAGATCGTTTATTGGGTAGTTCTTTGTCTGACTATATAAGAGTGAAAGCAGAATGTCCTGTTTTATTAGCTAGACAAGAAGAAGCCTAGTTAATTGTTAGTAGTTGAAACATTTTCAACCCTGACAGAAATCAATAAGTCCCCCAAGTTTGGGGGATAAGATATCTAAATTTATTTTTAAATTACTGCTTTGCAAACAGCAGGTATTATTATGGTCATTGCTATACTAGTAACACCAGGATCGACAGCCTATTTATTGACCGAGCGCTTTGACCGTATGCTAGGCATTTCTATCGCTACCAGTGTCTTCTCTTGTGTGATGGGAACTTATCTTAGCTACCATTTTGATGTCTCTACAGGGGGCGCGATTGTGGTGTTTTTGACGGTGTTGTTTATGGTAGCAATGGTCTTTGCACCTAAATACGGTATTTTGGCTCAGAGTTTCCGCAGCCAACAACCAATTTTAGATGGGAAGCAAGGTAAAGGTTAGTTAGAACAGTTTTGCGAACGCTTTATTCTTAAAACCCAATTGCTGTGGCGATTTTTAATTTCAATTCTTCGCTATAGTATTCCTCATAAATCAACGATTCGATAATTTCAGAAAGTAATTCTTTGTTTATTCTCTTTTGCGCTAACCAAACGATAATATTTTCCATTTCTCTCACAAAATCAAACACTACATAATCGTAGCCATTAAGCTCTAAAAAGAAGCAACCCAATACAATACTCAAACGTTTGCTATCTTCGATAATTTCTTGAGATTCATTAATTGCACATACCAACTGAGTTAGCTTATGTTTGAATTCGGGATAGTCGCCATCGTTTTTAATTTGCTGGAGTATGCTGTCTAAGCCATCTTGTTCTTTCATCTCACAAACATAACCAGCTTTATCGATAATCCAATTATGTAATTCAATCGCTTTTGCTAGCTCGATATAAACAATTTTATTATTCATAATTTAGCGGTCTTGTAATCTTTGAAATACAGCTAATATTTCTGGCTTCACTAATTTCTCTTTTACAGATTTACTTTTTGCTTCGATAAATTCATCTAAATCTATTTCTGAAATAGTTTTATAATGAGCTTCTAACTTCTTACTTAAAGTATCTTTAAATGCTGTTTTGGAACAAAAATCAAAGTAATCAATAATAGCTAGTTGAGTTCTAGCTTCTTTGAGGAAAGGCTTGCAATCTAAATCGTGTTCTGAATTAGCAACTATCTCATCTAATTCTTGACGAGTAATTTTTCTGTTTTTATGTTCGGAAACAGATTGCATTTTTTCTGCTATTTTTTTTTCAACACTGATAATAGCTTGAAGGACTTCAAAATGTAAGCCCTTATATAGTCTACTTCCAAGAAAAGGCTGATACAAGGAGGTTTTTCGTTCGCGTTCTTTTCGTTCAAGATAAGAAGAACTGGTATATTCTGCTAAAGCATTCTTATAGTTAGAATATTTTGTGCCAAAAAATAACTTATACACTTCATCATAGTGAGAAATAAATGCACTATATTTGTTAATGTTTCTTCTGAGTGAATTGGTACTGGTAATATTGATGTCTTCTAGTTCGAGATATTTTTTGACAGCATCTAGTAAATTTATAGGGTAAATAATAGCCATGTAGGATATATCAGGACGACAACTTTCTATAGTCCAATTTAGATATTTAACTTGACCATCTTCTTTTTCTGCAACTACATCGATAACAATATCTAATATGCGATTTCTAATTAATCTAGCGTGTTCGCTCTCAGATAATAACATCACGATATTTAACCAAGCCTTGAAAGAGAATAATTCCAATACTAAAGTTTCATTTTTTTGTTCTTTATTATCTATCTTGGTATTTGGATTTATAGATAAAATTTCTTCTAGCTTTTGACCATCAATAATTATATAACCGTTAGCTTTTAACTCTTGTGTGTAAGTTGCAATATATCGATCGATGGTTGTTATATCTATATCCAAAAATCTTGCTAAATAATTTTTTGTTGCAAAAAAATTATCTTGTAATCTAACTTCACCAATACGTATATTGAAATATTTTTCTATTTTCTGAATAGTATAAGGGTCGTTAATAATTTTCTGGCGATCGCTATAGGAATTAGTTAAATTTTTAGCCATAAGACAAAATATTCTACTCAATCTTGTATAACTTACTAATATTATTTTTATCCTAGCTATTTTGCAATCTTTGAAATACAGACAGTATTTCTGGTTTTGCTAATTTCTCTTTTAATGAAACACCAAATAAAGTTTAAAATGCGCTCGCAATACCAATTAATAACTATAGTTAATGTAACTGTAGGTGATTTATTTGAGTTGGGGGTGTCTTTGCAAAGTTCAGCTGACCCTCGCTTATAAGTATCGAGGTTTATAAAATGCAATAACAGGCAAACAAAAGCAGCAAAATAATTTTCTTGCCTCAATAAATCCAATTAACGTGATGATTAAATTTTAGGTAATCGCTTCTAGTGGGGAGTATTTGCTAGAAGTAATGGGGAAAGTTTGGTGAAAACCCAACGCTGTCCCGCAACTGTGATGAGATTATTTCTGATTAAATCTCTAAGTCAGATGCTAATGATAAACTCACATTTATTTTTAACCAGCTTGCGCCTCTAGAATCTGCACCCGATTTATTAAAATTTGTCGAACAATATGTTAAATCGCCTAATGGCAAAGTTCCCTACAGAGAAAGAGCTACCACGATCGAGCAAGCTACCGCCTTCATCTTACCGCCTCTGCCTAATTCGTAATAATTGAGATGTATGGCACGATCTCCTACCAAAATTTTGTTCTATTCCTTGTATGTCTAATCATTGAAACAACGAGTACTACATAGAGACTTAGTCTAAAATTTTACCTTATTTTTGCTACGCTGATTATTCAATTCCTGCTCAATGGAAACGATTTAAAGAGGATAGATAGTAAAATTAACAATCTCTGCCATACCCGATTTATACTTCAAAAAAGTTGAGAAAGCTGGAGTTTTAGACGAAGATTATTACATTCGTGTTTTTTATCAAGGAGAAATTTTCATGATGGCAACACAACTAACTAATATGGGTTGGGAGAAGGACTCAATTGTTTTAGGTAGATGGACTAATCAGAGAGACATTGTAGAAGACTTAGTTAACGGGATTGAAGTTGCTGATAATGTAGAAGCTAACACCTTGAGGGGTTATGACTTCATTCACGGTCAAGTTAGTAGCGGAACAGGTCTTCTTAACGAGGGCACAATCATCACAGGGGTAGGTAAGGACAGAATTATTGGTACTGTTACAGTCGAAGGAAACGGGTCTGGCAACAGTGGTATCTCTAGTATTTTTGCCAGCACTGATATGGGGTCTGGCAACGATCGGATTAACGGCATTGTTACGGTAGAAGGAAACGGGAACGATAACAACGGCTTCGCTAATGGTTTTTTCGGCATTGATACAGGCGATGGTGATGACAAAATTACTGGCACTGTTACTGTAGAAGGAGACGGGAACGGCAACAGAAGTTTTGCCAACGGTGACGGCGCGATGATTACAGGGGATGGCAATGACCATATTAAAGGTGCTGTTACAGTTAGAGGAAACGGAGACGGAAACTCTTTTGCTTCCTTTAGCGAAGCTCGTATCGATGCAGGCGATGGTGATGACAAAATTACTGGCACTGTTACGGTAGAAGGAAACGGGAACGATAACAACGGTATTTCTCTTGATTTCTTCGGCACTATTGAGATGGGAGTTGGTGACGACACAATTAAAAGTGTTGTTGAAATAGCAGGAAACGGGAACGATAATACTGGTATTTCTATGGATGGTGTCTTCAGCACTATCGATATGGGAGCTGGCTATGACACCATTACCAGTGTTGTTGAAGTAGCAGGAAACGGGAACGATAACGCTGGTATCCTCATCAATGAAGAAACAGGCACCAGCACTATCAACACTGGCGATGGGCAAGACGAAATTGACGGTTCTGCCTCTATCATTGGTTCTGGGGACTTCAACCGAGGCATTGATAACAAAGGTTCTATTGATACTGGAGCAGGCAAAGACAAAATTTATGGTTCTGTCTCAGTCACAGGAGATGGCGAGTCAAACTTCGGCATCTTCAACCAAGGTACTATCGACATGGGGAATGACGTTGACGTTGTCCAAGGAATGGGGGTCGATGCCTTTAGCGGATTTGCTGGTGGAGGCGAGATTTTGTTAGGTAATGACAATGACAAGATTATTGGCTTCGGCGAGCAAAAGGTTGATGGTGGAATTGGTCAGAAGGATACTGCTGAATTTCAGTTTGATTTAGACGACTCGATTACTTTAGGCAGCATTGCATCAAACGCTATCGACATCACAGCCAATGGAGCCACCATGTCATTTACCAACGTGGAGCAATTTGTATTCACTAACAAATCTAAAACCCTCAATGAGCTAATTGGTTTAGCATCAGTAAATAAATAAGTTTTTTACTTGACTGTTATGATTGGTCGTGTAGCAAAAATGTTGAAACAGTTAGATTTCTCTATCGACTTGTGAAGACAGAGATTTCAATATATTTTCAGTTGTTGTGAATCGAGAATTATTATTTCAGTTTAGTTTCATTTAATGTGGGCTTCATAACGCCGTTATTGCGGGTCGAAGCGTTTATTATTAGAGTTGATGTCCCTATTGCCAGGGAACACCTCTCTTTCAGAACGTAGCATAAGGCTCCTAGCTGTCGAGTAGAGAGGCGTATGTAGTCATACCCTCCCCCTCACAGCTTACAAGGGTAGTAGAGGAAGAACTTAGGAGAATAGAAGGAATAATGTGTAGCGTCAATTCTTGTATTTAAGATAACCCAAAAAGCGATCGTCTCATCTCCCGAACTGGTAATACTAGACGAACAAATTGTCCTCTATAGATCGACGGTTATACTAAACGGATTTAGTATTAGAAGCTTATAAAGCTAATCTGCATAGGGGTCAGGCTGAGGTTAAATCACAGTTGTTGGAAGAGATTTTAAGTTTGGTGTTGGAGTACGAAGCAGCCGTTAAGGAAGATAAATATTCGCTTATTGAATCTCAGTTGGCTAGTCACCAGGTATAGCAATAGATCAATAGATTATGAAAATTGATTATCGATTTGGTAATGGCTCGATTAGCTTCTTCTAGCTCTTGTTAATGAGGAGGAGAGATTGAATAGTCAGTTAGTGCAGTATCATAATTCTCAATGGTAAATAATTAAAAAAATTTTAGAGATGTACATAAAATTATTACTAAATACGTTCTAAGATAGTCGTTATTTCTAACTAAAATTTGTTGGAATAAAAAAATATTTCTCAGTTGTAGTGTTAATTTATAAATTAACACTACAAAATTTTCATAAGTGATTTAAGAATGCTATATTTCTAAATTTAATTATCGCTCATATACTAAATGCCAAACCTAGTAAACTTTTCAGGCTTTCTTGCTACTTAAATTTTCTTGTGTAAGACAAAATAACTTCAAAAAAACTCTGCATAAACATCAACATTGATTCCTAAGTTGTGAGTAAGAAAATGTTATTGGAATACCATTATGAAACGTTTAATAGTTTGTTGCGATGGAACTTGGCAAAAGTTATCCAGTGATTATCCGACTAATGTAGTTAAAATTACTCAAGCGATTAAACTCTTGGCTGAAGATAAAACACAACAAATTGTGTTTTACGATGAGGGAATAGGCACAAGAGACCGAGATAAAGTTGACAAAATATTTGGTGGAGTTACAGGGTGGGGAATCGACCAAAACATTCAAGATGCATACCGTTTTTTGTGCTTGAACTATAACGAAGGGGATGAAATTTATCTGTATGGTTTCAGCCGAGGAGCTTATACAGTTCGCAGTTTAGCAGGATTAATTTATTGCTCAGGTTTGCTTCATCGTCATAAAATTCGGCTAGCACCCAAAGCCTATCAACTTTATCGAAAACAAACAAAACCAGAAGATATTAGTATTCCTAACACAGAAGAAGCAATCAATTTTCGTCGAGAAAATAGCGTTCATGCTCCCATCACTTTTCTTGGCTGTTGGGATACAGTAGGTGCTTTAGGAATTCCCGACCAAATTTCTTGGCTTTCTGTAGATAAGCAGTTTAATCAAAAGTACCAGTTTCACGACACTTCTCTCAGTCCCATTATTCAACACGCTCGTCATGCAGTAGCCATTGATGAAATTAGAAAAGTCTTTGATTTTACGCCAATGACTAAAAGCTCTAAAAATGACGACCAAAACCTTCTTCAAATGTGGTTTCCAGGAGAACATGGTTGCGTTGGCGGTGGCACAAATGAACAGAGTGGGTTATCTGATAGCGCACTACAGTGGATGATTGATGAAAGTAAAGCCCTGGGATTAGAGTTTGATGAAAGTAAAGTTATCGATGGTATTAATCCCGACCCAACTATTTCTTTTAAGAATACTCCTAAACTTATTTTTGCCCTAGCTAAACATAATTTCAGGAAAGTCGATGTGGCTAATTTACATCCAAGTGTAATTGAAAGGTGGTCTAAGGTAGATGATTACCGTCCTGCAAATTTAGCGATGTATAAAGCTCAACTAGATATGCAACGGGAAATTTATCTAGCTCAACATCGAGGCGAAAATTTTGCCAGTGCTGCCTAAAGTATAAACTTTTTTTTACGATCGCTTTTTGAACAATATTTAGGCATAAATGAAATACTAATTGAAGAAGTTGTACTATGTTTGCGTATTACAGGGGTAGATCGGAAAGAAGATATTTTTTCCCTTTGCCCCAATTTAATTTTAATTATTAATTATTTAGGAGAAAATATTACTTTATGCTACTTATAAGTAGCTGTTATATGACAAAGTTTTGTACTCATTAGATCGCTATCTGGAAAATCTATAAGTATGTTGCAACACTACGAACCTTGCTATATTAAAAAATAAAAATGTTAACAAATAATAAATTCCTTTCTTAATGAATCTATTTTACTTCTTTGGGCTTCCCCTAATAGTGCTAAGCATCGCTATTGCGGTTTATTTATTAACCGCCCGTCGTTATCAATCATCTGAATCTGTAGCCAATTCTTACGACGAATGGACAGAAGACGGTATTTTAGAATTTTACTGGGGCGAACACATTCACTTGGGTCACTATGGTTCACCACCAAAGAGCAAAGACTTTTTACAAGCTAAATCTGATTTTGTGCATGAGATGGTCAAATGGGGTGGTTTAGATAATTTACCTCGCGAGACGACTGTGTTGGATGTCGGTTGTGGTATCGGGGGAAGTAGCCGTATTTTGGCAAAAGATTATGGATTTGATGTCACAGGGGTTACTATTAGCCCTCAACAAGTAAAACGCGCTCAGGAATTAACCCCCGAAGGAGTTAATGCTAAATTTCTCGTAGATGATGCTATGAAACTATCTTTTGCTGACGCTAGTTTTGATGTGGTTTGGTCAGTTGAAGCGGGACCCCATATGCCAGATAAAGCCGTTTTTGCTCAAGAGTTAATGCGAGTCTTAAAACCTGGTGGTTTACTGGTGGTAGCAGATTGGAATCAAAGAGACGATCGTCAAAAGCCTCTTAATTTTTGGGAAAAACCTGTAATGCGCCAATTATTAGACCAGTGGTCACATCCTGAATTTTCCAGTATCGAAGGCTTTTCCGAGCTGTTGGTGGAAACAGGATTTGTTGCAGGAGAAGTAACCACCACAGATTGGTCTCAAGAGACTCTGCCTTCTTGGATTGATTCTATTTGGCAAGGAATAGTTAAACCAAAGGGATTGATTATTTTTGGCGTGTCTGGTTTTATTAAATCTCTGCGAGAAGTACCTACTTTATTATTGATGCGGTTGGCATTTGGTACAGGTCTTTGTCGATTTGGGATGTTCCGCGCTGTTAGGGCTAATTCTGTATCACCCTCCGCAGAAGCAATTTCCCAAGAAACGGTTTCACACTAAATCAGAGCATCTTGAGACGCTTTTGAGAATTTTCCTTCCCACAACTTTCTTACGGTGAGAACGAATGGGGTCACCGTCATTTTGGACAAGGAAACAGGAACTACACTAAGTCTTGCTTCGCTAACTGTTTGCCCCAGAACATCCGATCTTTAAAAGGATACAAAACGGGGCAAATCATTGTAGGAAGAACTGCTCTGAGTGCGATCGCTTTTGTTTCGCACGAGTTCGATAGGTAGAAAATTAGATAGTTTGGCAGCAGTATAAAGGGAGAAAGGTCAATTTTTCGCTCTTACTACTAATCATTTTTCGCTTTATCCACTAAAACCATTCAGAAAAATCTTTCGTCAAACTTGCGTTAAATAAATAGCTGCATTGATCCGCCAAAAGTCTATTGATTAAATCCCACCTTCCGCACGTCAAAATGTAATACTTAGGAATTCAGGAACATTAAGCAGTTAATCCTTAAGAAATTCAGCCAAAATAATTGTTTTCGATATGGTTCGGAAATAATATGCTTAGAATGTAAAT
>NZ_LR213840.1 GCF_900659865.1 Hyella patelloides LEGE 07179 | reverse complement strand
TTTGAAGACTATAAATAGTAGCGTTGTAAGAATCGGCAATTGTCCCAATTTCATCTTCGGTTACTTTTGCCCGAATTGTTAAGTCTCCTTGAGAAATGCGATCTACTTGCTGCAATAATTCAAAAGCTCGCTGTTGTAAGTCTTCTTTGGCTTGTTTTTCCCGCATTTGGGCATCTTGTTGCTGTTGCAAAAAATCTAAGCGATCTAGAGTAACACTAACTTGGTTGGCTATTTGTGCTAAAAAGTCAATCTCCGATTGTTGCCAAAGTCGATCGCTAGAACTACGATGAGCGGTAAGTAAACCTACAAGTTGTCCTTGCTGTCTGACTTTTGCAATCGCAAGTGCCCTGAAAAAAATAGTTTCTAGTTTATTGATTTGGGAAGCAGTCAACACGGGAATGCTTCCCTCATTTCCTCCCGTCAACTCAGCCCCATGAATATCATCAACTGCCACGATTTCTGATTCGGGATTTTGTGTGATGTATTCCTCAAGAAAAGCAGATTCATAAATGTCTTTGCCGATCTGAGAAACCGCTTCTGCAATAAAAGATTCAGCAACTATTTGATTTTGCCCATCGCCTTCGAGACTGTAATAACTAACTCCATCTACAGCTAAACCAAATCTGGCTTGAGTAACGGCAATATCCCATAATGACTCTTTCTCTAATACAGTGTTTAAAGCGATTACAGTTTGTTTAACAACATCTGTTTGTTGGGCTAAAAGCTGTTGTTCTTGCACAAAGTCTTCTAACTGCATTGCCATCAGGTTAATATTGTTTGTCAGTTGCGATATTTCATCTTTGCCTCCTACCGTGATGCGAGCTTTTAAGTTACCTTCGCCAATTTCTTCTACAGTTTTAGCAGCAGCTAAAATAGGGCGAGTTGCCAAGTTAGCCAAATAATAGGCGATCGCTCCTACGAAAATAGCGATCGCTAGAGTTCCTAAAGTATAAATCTGCCCTAATCTTCTTTGAGGAGCAAAAACGATGCTACTATCAGTAGCAATCAGAGCCTGCCAATTGAGACTGGGTAAATCTGCAAGTTGCTTTGCAGGGGCAAAAGCAATAAACTGTTGAATTTGATTAGTCTGATTTTTTACAGAGTTGATAGTGAGAGGAAGATCGCTATCTAGTTGTGAGGAGATTCCTGAAAATACTTGCTCGACATTAACTGCTTTATAGTCAGCAGTTTGCTCTTGAGTGGCAGTTTGATTATTGCTCTGGGTTTTAATGGCATAATTCCCTGTAGAACTCAAAAATATTGCGCCTGTGTCATCTAGTAAATAGTATTGATCTCCTTCGGCGGTAAAGTCTTGAAGGATTTCTTCCAGTACTGCCACGGGTATTCTGGCACGAATCACCGCAATTGTTTTACCCGTCACCTTATCTTTAATTGGTGCAGCAGTATAAACGCTATAAATCCCTGACGAGGTAGAAATTCTTGGTTGACTTAATACTGCACTATTAGTTTTTAATGCAGCTTGAATGTAACCTCGGTTAAGATGATTTCCTAAAGGCTTATCCCCAGTTTGAGCAATCACATCTCCTTTGAGGTCAAAAATGCCAATACTATTGTAAATATCGTAAGTTTCTTGGATTCTTTCTAAAGTAGCAGCTTTTTCTACAGAGGATATTTGATTGCGCAATTTGGGATCGGTTAAGATATCCAGATTTGCCATGATCTGAATATCTTGAAAACGTTCCCGCATAAACAGATTGACTTCATTTCGTAAATCAACTGCTAACCTCTTTCTGACGGTTGCAATTTCCTTGGAGATTGAGTTATCCGCAGCCCAATAAGCAACCAAACCTAAAGTTGCTGTGGGTAATGTGCCTAAAGCGATCGCTAGTGCCATCGCTTTCCAACGGATACTCTTTTTTTGCCACCAACTAGCCCCAAAAAAAGCTGGCTTTTGCTTGGGAGTAAACAGAGTATTTTCTACGTTCTCAATCTGAGGCAAAGTTCTAGAATTAACTAGATTATGTTTTGGAGAGCTATTTTCGGGAGAAGTCTTAACCATAATTACTATAGGATTATTTAGGAAAGCTACAAAAGATTGACGAACACCTCCGCGCTTAACATAGGCGCATCTGGTAGCGCGAGTCGTGACGCTAGTTGACTTTAAACTGAGCAACACTTTCTTGTAACTTTTGAGCTACAGTCAGTAATTCTTTGAAAGAGTCAGAAACTTCTTCTGCTTCTGTGGCAGTACGTTGAGAAATCGCAGCTACTTGAGTCATTGTTTTGGTAACTACTTCTGAATCTTGAGACTGTTCTACGGTGGCTTCTGCGATCGCTCTAACTAAACTATCAATCTGGCTACTGACATCGGCAATCTGAGTCAGAGAAGAACGAGTTTCGTCTACTAATTTTGTTCCTACTACTACTTGTTCTGTCCCCGATTCCATTGCTGCTACTACTTCGTTGGTTTCCGATTGAATTTCTGCTACTAGAGACTCAATTTCGGCAGTAGCTTCTGCTGATTGTCTAGCCAGAGAACGAACTTCATCGGCAACTACCGCAAAACCTCGTCCTTCTTCTCCTGCATGGGCAGCTTCAATAGAAGCATTTAACGCCAGCAAGTTAGTTTGATCGGCAAAGCTACTAATCAGATTGACTACTTTGGAAATCTTTTGGGATGATTCTCCAAGACGTTTTACTTTTTTCGCCGTTTCTGCTACTGTCTCGCGAATTGCTCTAAAGCCGTCCACAGTGCGGTTCATTACCTCATCCCCTATTTTTACGGTTGCTGAAGCTTGGCGAACTGCGATTTCGGCTTCTTCTGCGTTGGTTGCGACGACTTTAATGGAATTTGCCATCGCGTTAATTCTTTCGATAGCGGTACTAATTTCTGTTGTTTGTTCAGAAGCACCCTGGGATAATTCTTGAACAGAAACCTCTTTTTCGGTAGTGGTATTAGACACCAAGGTAGCTGAGGCTTTTACTTGGGTTACCAGTTTACGCAGACTTTCAATCGTCGCGTTATAAGAATCGGCGATTGTACCAATTTCATCTTCTTTAACCCTGGCACGAATCGTTAAATCTCCTTGGCTTACAGGGTCTACTTCCATTAGTAACTCTAAAGCTCGATGCTGAAGATTTTCTTTTGCCTGACGCTCGTTTTCTTGGGCAATTTGCTGTTGCTTTAAGAGATTAATTTTTTCTAAAGCGTTACCCGATTGGTTAGCTATTTGTTCTAACGTATCGATATCAATATCTTCCCATTCCCTAGTGTTATGGCATTGATGGGCAATTAGTAAGCCAGTTAAAACTTCTCCTCTCAAGACAGGAACTACTAAATTAGCTTTAACTTCAAAAGGTTGTAGCTGGGACAAATGACATTCGGTTAATCCTGCTGCTTCAATATCTGCTATGGCTTGTATCCTACCTTGCTGATACTTTTCTACGTAGTTTTCTGCAAAACAAGGGTCGTAAATTTCTGCTCCTAAAGCCGAAGAAAATCCTTCTTTGAGAGATTCTGCAACAATCTTACCCTGCCACTGTTCATTAAATATATAGTAAATAGCACGATCGCATTCTACCGCATCTCTAGCACTATCCACCATCGCTTGATAAATTCCCTCCGAATCAATAACTTCCCCAATCCGAAAAGCAATTTCTTTCAAAATGCGAGAGCGTTTAGCGTCTTCTCTTAAGCGTTTTTCGTTAGTTTCAATCGAATCTGCTAACACATTAAAGGTACTACCAAGTAAACCCACTTCATCATTGCTATAAACCGTGGCTCTAGCTGTCATGTTACCCTCGGCAAATTCTTGAGTCACCTGTTGCAAATCTTGAATTGGTTCGGCGATCGCTTTTCCTAAAATACGAGTTAAATAGATAATAATACCCATAACTAGCACTGCTAACCCAGCCTGAGCTAGCAAACTGCTTAATAACACAGAAGAGCTAGATAAACTACCGTATATAATAACAGCGATCGCTTCTCTTTGATTGTTAGGAATTGCTTTGGCTGCTAAGGTGTAGCTTTCACCATCAATCTTTGTTTGAGCGGTAACTATTTCACCCAAATTAGTAACTGCTTTTTCAATAATTTGCCGATCTGATAAAGGAACAAAAGTCCCTACTCCTTCCTCTATAGTTTCGAGAAAAGAAGTGGCTAAAGTGTATTCTCCCGTGGATTCTCTCAGATAAACAGCACTATAACCTTGATTGTCTGTAAAAGCTTCCACAGAATTTTGCGCTATAGGTAATTTTTGATTAACAATATCTCCTGAAATCAAAGCTCCAATAATTTCTTTACCTTGGCTATCTTTTACAGGAGTTACCGTATAGCGAATTAGAGCGTTTTCTTCCTTAAAACCTTCAGGTAAAGGGGGTTTTTCTTTGACTATTTCTGACCAGGTAACTATTTCGCTACTCTTAATTTGTGTTCCTGTTTTTAAAGCTTGACTAACTAAATTATTAGGATCGAAAGTTTGACCTGTCCGCTCTTGGTTAGCACTAACTATAATTTTTTTATCCGTACCAACTAAAGTTGCATATTCAATCTGACGAGCTTTAATTTCATTTTGGAGAATGTTCTTAATTTGTGTCCGTAAAGTCGTCGGTATTTGCTGATTATTTTGATAATTTGTCGCTGCGGTAATAATTGCCGAGTTATCAGATTGTCCTCGAAAACCAAACCCCATTTGATTGATTTTAATATTATACTCAATATCAGTAACAGCTAACTGGGATTTTACCTGATCGACCCGTTTGTTTTTTAAACCATTACGGAGAATAAACCCACCAAAAATAACGACAACTGCTAAAGAACCGATACTAAACCAAGATATTAAGTTAGTTTTGGCATTAATCGGCAGATTGTAGAGTTTTTGTTCAGGAGAAATATCTTTTTGATTACCCATTTTACTGTTAATTATTTTGCTTAATAGGGATTATCTGTTGATTAGTCGTTTAATTATTTAAGAATTAATAAAAATAAAAATTTTTAATATTTAAGGTATTAAAAGTATTGTTGAATCAAATAAATATAATAATTAAGATTGCGATTACAGTCATTATCAAGTTAATTCATAGCATTAATAATAGAGTTGCCATCCAGTACTAAAATCATTTCTCCTTCAGGTTTTAGCCAGTATCCAGTGACAAAGGGAGCTAAAGTAGGCGTAACTGCCGAAGGTGGTGGTGGCTGTATCAGATTGGGGTCACACCATTCAATATCTTCGACACTATTAATAATTAAACCCAGGCTTTTTTTCTGCATACTCTTAGCTTTTGAACCGCTAGGATAAGATAAAATAACCACAGTAGAATTTGTACTATTAATTCTTTGTTCTTGCCACGTATTTAGCCCCAATAAATGCCCTAAATCTGCTGTCCACAGAATTTCTCCCCTCCAGTTATAAACTCCCATAATCCAGGGAGGCATTTGAGGAATGGCAACTATTTTGTTGAAAGATACTTTGAGAACTTCTGTAATTTGCTCAATGGGTAACATAATGGTGGTTTCTGGTTCGAGATAAAAACGCAAAAACTGTTTTCTTTGAGCGAGTTTTATTGGAGTATCTGATACAGAATCAATAAAATTTTGTTGCATGAGCTGCTCTGATAAGATGATTTGTCAACTTTTTTCTTATCCTATTAGTTGCTTGACTATTCGCACTAATTCTTCTTGATCTACTGGCTTGGAAATATAGGCATCAGCACCCTGTTTTTTACCCCAGAATTTATCCATATCAGTACCTTTAGTAGAACAAAGAATAATCGGAATTTTACTGGTGTTTTCTGCACCTTTAAGTTCACGACAAACTTCAAAACCACTACGTCCAGGTAAAACTACGTCTAACACTATAATATCTGGTAGTTCTGCTGCAATTTTTTCTAATGCTTCTTCGCCACTTGTAGCAATCGAAATATTAATGCCTATTTCTTTTAAACAACCAGTAAGTATTGCTCTTTCCGTAGAAGAATCATCCACAATCAGGGCGTTGCCCATAATAATTACCTCAACCTATAATTAAACAGAATTTTTAGAAGTCGTACTTGCTTACGTTAGTAATATTTAGAGTTCCCTTTACGTCACAAGAACTTAACAGCATTTGCTGAAATTTAAGGATTGCTTTATTTCGTAAATAAGCTGGATTACTACGATCATTAATGACCGATAAGTTTTGCCACAATTACACATTTTGCTTGAGATACTTATTCACTGTATCAACCACAATTTCGCGGTTAATTGGTTTACTAATAAAGTCTGTAGAACCAGCCATTTTTGAACGCACGCGGTCAATAATACCGTCATTTCCTGTCACAATGACAATCGGTGTATTCTTAAAGAAAGATAGTTTGCGTAATTGAGTACAAATTTCATAGCCATTGGTATTAGGCATGATTAAGTCCAGAAAAATTAAGTCTGGCTTACGACTCAAAAGAACAGCGATCGCTCTTAAACCATCCATTTCACTGACGAACTGATATCCCGCAGAAGTTACAATCTGTTCCATAGTCTGGCAAATTGCTGGACTGTCATCAATACAGGCGATTAAAATCCGATGGGGAGTAATAGCTTTAGACAGTTTGTTAGCAAGGGGAGGAGATACTGGTGGCGGTATATCATTAACATTAACTAGCTGTACCAAACCTAACTGCACATAAGGTAGTAAAGAGCGTGTAACTGTAACCACATCTCTTCTCATGCGAACACTCAAATCCCGAAGAGTTTGCTGTCCATCTAATAGTTGACTGAGATTTTGAAACACTTGAGGAGAAGTTCTTTTTTTTAAAGCTTCTGGCTGCCGAATTACAGGAGACAGATCGGGAGAGCGATCTGCCACTTTAGCCGATTGCCAGGCGTGCCATAGTTTTCCAGCCTCATTGATGATTTGCTCTGCTTCAATTAGAGCTAAACGAGTCGATAACAAATTGTCTTTAACAGTTTCGCAAAAAACCTCCATCGCCTGAGTAACATCAAATAAGACTTCAATAACAGTGGCTTTGATTACCCTGGCTGCTTGTTCGCGAGTAATTTTATTTTGGTCAATCCACACCGATAACAACTTATATTCCCAAGAAATGCGACAGGCTTCTTCAGGAATTTTGGTTAGTTCTGCTTGAATTTCATCAAAATGAGCTAATCTTTGGGGACAATAAGCTACAAGATGTCTGCGCCACCGTCTGACGGGATGATTCCCTCCAGTAGCGTAAACGATTCTCCCTAAATACATATAAAAAACCCAGGAAGTATCTTGAGCATCTGAGATCGCCAATTGACCGCTAAATTTATCCTTTTTGAGAGATTCAAAAAACTCTAATTGCTTAATAGCAGTAAATTGTTGAATTCGGGTGCGAGTATGACTAATTCCATCTTTGGCAGTCGTCATTGCGAATTTCCTATCTAAAATAAAAACAATTGTGACTGAAGACTCCGTCATATGTTTTAAAGACGAGGTTTCAGTCATCGCAGAGTGCGATAAGTTGATGCTATCCCTTTAAATAGAGTTCCCGAAAACGTTTTAAAAGTCACATTTCGGGCAGAGAAACTTATTTTTTCTTCATTGATGATATTAATTTTGGAGGATCGAGTACAAATAAAGGGGGTAAATCGGGAAGTTCAATAATTTCTGAAGTTACACATTGAATATTTCCGCGATCTAAATAAGCTTCTGGTAAAGGCTTGAAAGCAGAAGTTTCCACTCGATACATTGTAGGCTGAGAGTCAATAGGTAAACCAATTCGATGATTATTATCATCTTGTAGAATCAATAAATAACGCTGTTGGCTGATATCGAGGAAATCTTCTCCAACAGAATTAGTTGGCTCTGGTTCTGATACAAGAGGAGTGCGATCTCTAAAAATTTGCTTGACAACATCAATAACTAATAATTCTTGTTCTTCGTAGGTGGTAATGCTAACCCCTGTATCATGAGGATCTCCATAAACTTTACCCAAGGGAACTACTTTCTGAATTGCCAAAATTGGTAAAGCAAACCATTCTTGATAAAGTCGAAAACCAATCATTTGTGCTACTGCTTGGGCTTTTTTATTTGCTATTCGCCGAGAGCGAAGTGTGGAAAAGATGGGCATGATTTAAGAGATGAGGGATGAAGGATGAGGAAGCAAGGAAGCAAAGGAGCAAAGAAGCAGAGGAGATAGGGAAACAACGAACCACTAACCACTAACCACTAACCACTAACCACTAACAATTAAACAGTAAAGGTATCTACGGAAGATTCTAGTTGTTGGGCAATTTTGACTGTTTCTTCGAGAGATTCCGAGACGTTTAAAGAAGCATCAGATGTGCGCTGAGAAACATTAGCCACTTCTTCCATTAGTGTCGTCACAGTTTGAGAAGTTTCAGCCTGAGAAATGGTAGCAGAAGAAATTGACTGTAAGAGTACATCGATTTGCTGAGATACTTCGGCAATTTTATCGAGACTACTTTTAGTATTTTGTACTAAACGAGTTCCTTCTACCACCTGGGAGGTACCAATTTCCATTGCAGCAACTACTTCTTGGGTTTCTTCTTGAATGTTTTCCACAATCTCTTCAATTTCTTGAGTTGCTTCCGCGCTTTTAGTTGCTAATTCCCCGACTTCTTCTGCTACTACGGCAAAGCCTCTACCTTCTTCTCCTGCGCGGGAAGCCTCGATACTAGCGTTGATAGCGAGTAAGTTAGTTTGCATCGCAATTTGATTAATTAGAGAGACTACCTTAGAAATTTCTTGAGAAGATTCTCCCAGACGTTTTACTTTTTTTGCGGTGGAAGCGATTGTTTCTCGCAGTTGTAGAATACTGTTTACAGTTTCTTCAATGGCTTGTCCTCCACTTTCTGCGGTTACAGATGCAGTGTGGGATACTAGAGCAGCTTTTTGAGCATTATCAGCTACTTCTTGGATTGATTGAGTCATCTCTGCTACTTGATTGAGAGCTTGACTAATTTGTTCTGTTTGTTGGAGAGCTTCTTGAGCAACTTCTTCAATAGCAGTTTCATTATTACTAATGGAAGAGTTTACTTGAGTACTGGTGACTTTTACTTGAGCAACAATATCTCTCAGACTTTCGATAATGGAGTTAAAGAAGTCTGCGACAATCCCAATCGTCCCATCAGTCATATTGGCTCTAACAGTTAAGTTTCCGTTTGAAACTTCTTCGATACTGGAGATAAATTGAAATAATTCTTGTTGCAGAGATTCATTATTTGCTTTTTGTTTTTGAATAATTTGTAATTGAGTAGCAAGGGTTTCTTTGGTTGTTTGCTCTGTTTCTTGGATTAATTTTTTAATCCTTTGAGTCATTTGATTGAAAGCAAAACTGAGTTGACCTATTTCATCTTCTGATTTAATGTCAATTTGAGTATCAAGTTCTCCTTGAGCAACTTTTTGGGCTGCATACTGCAATTGTGTTAGAGGTTGAGACACCTTTTTTACTTGCCAATAAACTAATCCTATTGTTAAGGCAACACCGCCCAATATTGCTAAAATAGTCTTCCTTTGTAATGATGCTAGTTCTTTGAGAAATATTTCCTGAGACTGTTGTTCGTCTAAAAAATTAGTTTCAATTTCGGCTAAAGCTATTCCTTGTTGGCTTAATTTACTAGCAAAGTTATTAAATTTATTAATTAGTTGGGAATACTGAGCAGGATCGAATTTTTGCCCGCTTTTTGTGACCTGTTCGTAAGTGGTAATTAAAGCTTTTTCTGTAGCTTGTAGTTGATTGTAGTTTTTCTGAGCTTCGGTGATAATTGTTTGGGATTTTCGATCTTTAACATTAGTTTCTAAAATAGCAAGTTGCTCTCCGAGAAATTCAGTTTTTGAGATCGCTTTTTCTCGATCGCTTGGCTCATCTAAGGTCAGATATAACATCATCTTTCCTTCTGCTTTTTGGGCGTAGCTACTCATATTAGTAGCAGCTTTAACCGTAGCCCTAAATGATTCATCAATCTTTTCCAATTGGCTGACAATTTTTTTTGTGGTAGTTAAACTGTATAACCCAGTAGAGCCAAAACCGATGACTACTATTGAGTTAAGTAAAATTAGTTTATTGCCGATTTTCATAATAATTTAAGATAAGTTATTCGCTACAGTTAAACTTTTTGCATAAATTTGACAACTATTTTAAAACCAGTTATAAGAAATATAAAATATTAAAAACATCGATAAAAGAATCTTGATTCATATTAAAATATTTATCAAAACTAATATAGTTATTTATAAAAATAAATTAAAGATCTCTTTAAAGTAAATCAGAAACTATCAAACTATTATTACTCATTACCTATTACTTAACTCTGTAAAAGAGGAGAATTAATAATTGCTTCGGCATCTAAAACCAACAAAACATTGCTTGCTTCGAGAACACAACCTTGGAGATAAGGAACAAGTCCAGGAGCAACATTACCTACAGGAGATTGAATATCTTCTACAGAAAAGCGAATTACACCTTTAATAACAGGTACAACCACACCTAAAGCAGTTTCTTGAGTACGAATAATAGCTAAATTGTATTCTTGGAGACTGCGATCGATGGGTGGCATTTCTAATAATTGAGATAAATCCACCACCCAAAAGATACGACTACGCTGATTGAGTAAACCAAAAACACAGTCTGGCATATTGGGCATAGGGGTAACGCGATCGCGTTTGAGGCTTAAAACTTCTTGAGCATTTTTCATGGGCAAAGCAGCAGCAATATTTTGACCTAGTTCTAGTCTGAGATAAGGCTTTTGAATACTGGTTGGTCTGCTATCAACCTCTTCAACGGGAAGGATGGTATCCATACTGAGTTAAAATCGTTAGTTATCGAGAGCGATCGAGAATAGTACTCACTCTTAAGATTCCCTGGAAACTTTGGAAACTAACATTTAGTAATAGTAAGTTAACGAAGAATCAATTTTTTGAGAGTAGAGAGTAAAGTGTTTTCTTTAAAAGGCTTACTAAAGTATTCTGTAGCCCCTAAACTCATTGCCAATTTGCGATGTTTATCTCCACTACGAGAGGTCAACATAATCACAGGAAGATTCTTGTGTTGGCGTAAAGTTCTTACCCGACTGAGGAAGCCAAAACCATCCAAGCGAGGCATTTCAATATCACAAATAACTGCTTGGGGGCTAACTCCTGCTTGTAGCTTATCAATCGCATCTTGTCCGTCTTTTGCCTGTTCCACCCGATAGTTAGCTTTTTCCAGGGTAAGAGCCAGAAAACGACGCACATTAATGGAGTCATCTACTACCATAATGGTTTTCTTCGTAGCAGCAGGTTTTCCAGGTTTTTCTGAGCTATCACTATTACCAATTTTTAGACTATAAGAACTAGTAGCAGATGCTTGACGGTCATTTTCAATCCAACTGAGTAAAGAAATAGCATCTACTAGGGGAACAACCCGACCATTACCCAACACGGTACATCCCGTAAAGCCTGGAGGAAGAGCCATCTTACCCTCTACAGAACGAATGGTTACTTCCTGTTCTCGCCAATAGCGATCTACTTGAATTCCTACCAAGTCATTATTTTGAGCAATCATTAAAACAGTGGATTGCTCGATAGTAGGTGTTTCTTCTAACTCTACTGGAGAACCAGAGGCAAAATCTGGCAAATTCAGCCATTGATGCAAGCGAATCAGACGAACAATAAAGCCATCCCAGTTTAATACTTCTTGTCCTGCTGCTTCTAAGATAGTATCGGGGTCTAGTACGAGCATTTCTTCGACAATACTGGTGGGAAATGCCAATAACATTCCATTGCTTTCTACCAACAGTACCCGCACTACAGAAAGGGTAAAAGGAACTGTAATCGTAAATGTCGTACCGACTCCTAACTCGGTATTAACCTGAATTTTGCCGTTAATCTCTTCGATGTTGGTTTTGACCACATCCATCCCCACACCTCTACCAGAGAGGTCTGTTACCGCTTGAGCAGTACTAAAACCTGGTTCAAAGATTAAGTCTAAAAGGTCGGCTTCTTTGGCGTTTACAAGGTCTTCACGGCTAACTCCCATAGACAATGCTTTGGTTTTAATCTTTTCCAGATTGATTCCTTCACCATCATCACCCATAGTAATAACGGTTTGATTTCCTCGGTGACTAGCGGTAATGGTAATTGTGCCTTGTTCGGATTTTCCTGCTGCTTTACGGATAGCTGGAGGCTCAATTCCGTGGTCAAAGGCGTTGCGAAACAGATGGAGTAGAGGATCGTTAAGAATTTCGACAATAGAACGCTCTACTAGGGTAGAAGCTCCCCGCACTCTAAGCTGTGCTTTTTTGCCATACTGCAATTCTAAATCTCTTAAGGCTCTAGGAAAGCGATTTAAGAGATCGGATAAAGGACGCATCCGTACCTTAGTTAGGGTACTTTGCATATGTTTGGTGGTGCGGTTTAATTCTCGCGAATTCTTTTCTGTATCTTCGAGGTTAATTTCAATATCTTTAGTGACTTCTTGGATTTGGACAACAGTTTCCATCACTTCTTGGGATAAAAGGTGAATATCACTGTAGCTATCCATTTCTAAGCTATCGAAATATTCTTCTGAGGAGTTTTCGGCAGAGGGTTGTAAACTATGAGAGGCAGAATTAACCGCAATTGATTCAGAAGGTCTTGTCGTTACGGTTTCGGTAGCAACTTTATCGTAAGCAATGCGAAGACTAAAATTAGATTGCTCTAAGGTTTTAATTCTCTGACTGAGAAGATTAACTAAGTTACGCAAACTGGTGAGGCGCAAACCCAAACCATTTCTTTCGATAGCAACTTCCCCAAAAAGATCGCTGAGATATTCGAGTTGTTTAACTGATACCCTAATGGTTTTATTTACAACCGCATTATCGTCATTAGCAGCCATTTCTCCCGAACTGGTGGTACTAAAAGTTGTGGGTGATATAGATGGGGTTGGATAGTTAGCTACAGAGTTATCTGGTTCAGCAGAGATACTATACTCTGGGGTAATCTCTTCGACCGAAAATTCTGCTACTGGAACTGCTGCGGGGATATCCATATCAATCTCTTCGAGATCGAGAGCCGATAAATCTATCGCCTCTAGTTCGGCAGTGGATAACTCCTCTGGTATCATCTCATCTAAAGAAGAAAAGATATCTAAAGCTTCTTGTTCTAGCTCATCGCCTCCTAATAGAGAGGCTAAATCTGTAGAATCTGGTAACTCTTCAATTAAAGCATCAGCATCCAAGGAACTATCAGAAAAGAAAACATCATCTTCATCTAGTTCTAAAGTTTCGGGTAGTACCTCTGTTTGACCAATTAAAACTAAAGCTTGCGATCGCCTCCATTCTTGAATTGCTGTTTGAGCAATACTATTTACTTTTTCGGGACTAGATTCTACTAAATCTATTACAGACTGACAAAGAGAGAAAAAGGCAGGAAGCTCTAGTATTTCACCTAAGCCACCTAATTCTTGAGCCGATAGCTTTAATTCTTCTAAAAGACTGTGAGGTTCGAGCTTTTCGAGCTTATTTTCTAGCTGAGATAAGAGTTCTTCTACTTCAGTTTCAAAAATAAGGGTACTCATATCTTCCCCCATTTCCGCCGAGAGCAAAGCAGCAGCATCTTCTGGTTGGGGGTCACCCAAGCGATCGTGAAGTTGCTTAAAAACGGTTTCAACCGTAGTTTTGAGCCATTGAGAATTTACCTGTTGTTGCTGGCGATTTACAACAATAATTTGGCGTAAAAAATCTACAGTAGATAACAGCAGGGTTTCTAAACTACTGTCAACCGCTTTTGATTTGCCAACTTTGAGAATTTTAAAAAAATCTTCGAGACGGTGTGCTAAATGACTCAAAGATTCAAAGCCCATCATAGCTGCACCACCTTTAATCGAGTGGGCTGCTCGTAAAACCCCATCCATTTGCTGAGGGTTAACTTGATTAGAACCCAGTCCTAGCAATCCAGATTCGATATTATCTAAATATTCTCCTGCTTCTTCAAGAAATTGAAGTCGCACCTGAAGTTCTTTATCGTCTGACATGGCTTTCGCAATAACAAAATTGATTGTTTCTCGATTAAAGTGTTGATCTGTAGCTTAGTAACCAGCGATTACTAAACGAAAAAAAGAGTTAAGTATTACTAATGTCTGTAGTTTCGGCTGTTCGCTCTACTTTAAAAGCACCTACTGATGACTGCAAGTCTTTGGCGATCGCAACGGTAGATTCTAGAGAGTTAGAAGCACTTTGAGAAACTTGGGAAGTTTGTTCTGACACTTGGGCAATTTGTTCCATTAACTGAGTTACATTTTGAGATGTTTCTGCTTGAGAAACGGTAGTTTTAGAGATAGATTGCACTAGATGATCGATTTGATAAGAGACTTCCATAATTTGCAGTAAGCTATCTTTGGTATTTTCTACGAGTTGAGTTCCCTCTTCTGCTTGGCTCAAACCAATTTCCATTGCTTCAACTACTTGATAAATTTCTGTTTGAATTTTGGCAATAATCGAGCCTACTTCTTTGGTTGCTTCTGAAGATTGAGTGGCTAATTCCCCTACCTCTTCTGCTACTACCGCAAATCCTTTACCTTCTTCTCCTGCACGAGCAGCCTCAATACTGGCGTTGATCGACAACAGATTTGTTTGCATGGCAATTTGGTTAATCAGAGAAATTACTCGTGAAATATCTTGAGAGGCTTCACCAAGGCTTTTAACTTTATCTGCGGTTTGATCGATCGTACCTCGCAGTTGTTTGATACTATTTACTGTTAGCTCCATACTTTCTCCTCCTAACTCTGCCTTATTGGAGGCAATATGAGCAACTTTTGCTGCTTCTTGAGCATTATGAGCTACCTCTTGGATAGATTGAGTGATTTGCTCTACTGAAGTTACAGTTTGAGTAATCTGATTTGCTTGTTGACTAGCTTCGGTGGCTAATTGACTAATAGTTTCTTGGTTTTCACCAACAGAAACGTTAACCTGTTCTGATGCTACTTTTACTTGAGCTACAATTTCCCGTAAGCTTTCAATAATGGAGTTAAAGAAATCTGCAACAATACCAATTTCGCCATCACTAATCCGAGAACGAACTGTTAAATCACCAGTAGAAGCCCCTTCAACATCTCCTAAAAGATCTAATAATTCTTGCTGAATACGAGCATTTTTCTCCTGTTGTTCTTCGGCTACTGCTACTGCTTCTCGACGGGTAATTTCGGCATTGTGGAGAATTCTGGCTTGTTTCTCAATTGATTGTTCGACTTTTTCGACTAAGTTATTAAAGCTGTGGGCTAAAGTAATAGTCTCTGTTGTTCCAATAAGATCTGCTCTGACTTCTAAGTTTCCCGATGCAGCTTCTTGAGCTTTAACTGCCAATTCTCTCAGGGGATTAGTGATTTTGCGAGACAAAATTAAAATGACAACAGTGGTAATTACAAAGACACTAAGAATTAAAATCAAAAATCGGATTAGTAATTGGTTAGCTGCACTTTGAACTTCCGAGCGATCGATTGAAGCTGCGACAATAAAGCTGGTATTAGGAATTGGTGTTAGGGTATATTTTTTATCTTGATAATTAAACGAAAGAGTCAGAGGATTGTTTTCTGGGGAAGATTGTACTTGCTCTGCAATTAAATTATTAATAGTAACTTTTCTAAGTTTGATATCGGGAGGTATTTGGCTTAAAATTTCTTCTGGAGTAAATTGAGGCTTCTGACTAACGCTTTGCAAGATATCGGTAATTCTTGCGATCGCATCTCCCCCAATAATAGCCGTATTTTCTATCGCTTCTGCACCACCAATGGTGGTGATTGCTTTTTTGGCTTGGGTATCAATTACTTGCACTTGTTGAGAGTCAAAAAAATCAGTATCTTTTAAATAATAAGTAGTAATTTCTTTGAGATAACTAATGGGTAATACTGCTTTAATAACGCCTAAAAATTGTTGCGTTTTAGGGTCTTTAATGGGCTGAATTAAAGAGATACCATAGGCATTACTAGAAGCATCAAAATCTGGATCACTAATATATCGAGAACTATTTTTAGCTTTTTGCCACCAGGCTTCATCTTGTTGAGCAAAGTCTGAAGGTTGCTGACTATAAGCAACATTTAATCCCAAACTTTCGGTAATAAATATTTCAGAAAAATTACTATTTTTCGCAGTTATTTGTAAATAATTATTTAATGCTGCATTGGGTTGTAAAAGTTTAGTAGTGCTAAAATTACTTTCTAATAAAGGAACTGATAAAGCTGTCATATTTTCGGCAACTACTTTCTTATTACCTTCTTTGATTGCTTCCAAAACTGCTGGATTGCTAGTCATTGAAAGAGGAATAGTCGCAGCTTGTTCTAAAGAGAGACTTAAAATATCTTTTGCTAAAAGAGCTTTTTTTGATAATCGGCGATCGATTGTTACTTTTGTATTTTTTTCAAGAAAGCTATATCCCCAAAAAGTAGCCACAGCTAGAGGAATACCAAGAGCATAAATTAGACTATAGAGTAATTGTTTACGTAGAGAAACATAATTTTTCTGAGAAGCAACTATCGGCGTGGTCTCATCTTTATTTTCTTTAATAGTTTCAATATTTTCATCTAGGGGAGTTTCCATGATTTTTTCCAGAAAAGATTCCTTGGCATTATAAATAAAAAGAATAATAAATATGTTTAAAAGACTAATTTTTTCTTAATTTCACACTATATAGACAAAAAATTAGCTTTTTTTGAGAATATGCAGCCAATAAAATTAAAGTTTGCTTAATTAAACAGCTACAGATTGAATAGCTTCTATCATTTCTTCTTCTGTAAACGGCTTGGTTAAATAAATATCTGCTCCTTGCTTCATACCCCACAAGCGATCGATATCTTGATTTTTAGAAGTACAAACAACAATTCTTGAATTTTGGGTAACAGGATTTTTTTTCAAACTACGACATAGCTCAAAGCCATTCATTTCTGGCATAACTACATCAGTAACTACAATATCAGGAACATTACTTAAAGCTTTTTCTAATGCTTCCTTTCCATTATTAGCTTCTATTACTTGATAGCCACTCTTCCGTAAAAAATTAGCAATTAATTCTCGTATAGAAGGGGTGTCATCTACAACTAAAACTTTAGCAGTCATTGGTTATTTTATCCTCGATAATTATAAAGTAATAACTATTAGTTACTTAGTTTAACTAAGGTAGCGAAAGACCATATCTAATAAGTCTGATTGAGTAAATGGTTTGGTCATGTAGTCTGTAGCTCCAGCCATTCTTGCTTTAGCTCTATCTATTAAACCTTTATTACCTGTAACCATTACAATAGGAGTATTTTTAAAGGCAGAATATTTTCTAATCAAAGAGCATAATTTATAGCCATCTATATTAGGCATTCCCACATCAAGTAAAATTAAATCGGGTTTAATTCTCATGATTTTCATTAAAGCTTTTAGCGGTTCGGTGATGGGAACAACCGAAAATTCATCTCTGTCGAGAAAGCGACTAATTTCATTGAGAATTGTGGGACTATCATCAATACAAACTATTTTCCATTGTTTAGTTTTACTCGATTTAGCAGTAATATCGCTCAGATCGATATCTTCCCCTTTTGCCTGAGTAGAGCTAGTTTCTTGTCCCTGAGTTTTCTTGGTAGGAGCGATCGATTCTTTTGACCAATGTGGTAGTTTATCAAAAGGTGCTTGGGGATTTCTCAGAATAATCGTTTTATTATTAATTAGAGGAGAGAATTTTTTGGCAATAGCTATCTCATCTTGGTTAAGAATTGCTGATAGTTGACGGAAGTTAAATCCTCGTAAAATTTTGCCAATTTTCTGTTGTTCTGCGGTTGCTCCTGGCTTACTAAAAAAGTACGGTCTTTGATAAGAAGAAGTAATATGAGGATAAAACTGATACCAAGCCTGTAAACATTTTTGAGCTTCTTCAATTACAGAAGATAATTCCATCAGACCATTATTAGAAACCGAAGGAGTTTGTTTTGTGAAACTACTTTGATACTCTTTAGGAAGCAATAGGTAAGTCTCAAAAACTTCTTGAATCATTTTTTTAACTAAAAGAGTTGCTTGCTCATTAGTTAAGTAGTTATGCTCTATCAACCACAAAATAGCCTGATAATCAGGAGGTTGTTGCATTAAGTCTTGGATTTCAGCTTCAAAGGTAAGACGTACCGAAGAACGAATTTCTCCATTGAGACTGGGAATTGAGTGACTTAAACGGCGTAAATATCTCTCTAATCTTTCAAAAGGTTCAATGGAATTAGTTGCATAGGCAATTTTGCCCTTTTCCAAATGAATGAAGTAGCTAATGGAATCATAATCTAGTTTGAGACACCCACTTATGTGTCTACCAGATAATTCCGTCAACAAATCGATGGGATAAGCATTTTTTGTGGTTTCTTGAGTGAGAGACTTTTGGGAAGATAATTGATTCATAATTGATCTTTTGCTCAAGAGGTCTGAATGAATATTTCAATCAATCAGCCTTAATCGAGAAATGATGAAAGTATAAATTGAAGAAGTAAAAGAAACTAGTAGTTGTCATGGAGTCAACAGGAAATAATTTTGACGCTATGAATAAGAATTCTCCGCTTCAAGATAGAGAGTTACTATTCACAAATAAACTCAGGTAAAAAAACTAAAACTATGATTGATTAAAATTTGGTAGATAATGATTCCATTTACAAAGAGTTACGTTTATATAATTCCCTAAACTCTGAAATAACTAACATTTCGATGCCTAATGAATCACAACTACAAGTTTGTTACTATAAATAAAGAAATCCACTGCAAAATTCAGTGGATTCCCTGTGGCGGTAAGTAACAATCCCAAATAGGTAAAGATGCCAATTCAATTACCGTTACAGACTGTATTTTCCTTGAAATACTTGTTGTGCTGCTCCTGTCATGTACACTCGGTTGTTGGTTGCTGACCATTCTATCTGTAAGCAACCCCCTGGTAATTCTACCGTACAAAAGCGATCGCATTTACTATTTAAAACTCCTGCTACTACCGAAGCACAAGCACCTGTACCACAAGCGAGGGTAATCCCTGCACCTCTTTCCCAAACCCGCATTTTCATATAGTCTGGTTTGACTACTTGAATAAATTCGGTATTAATCCGTTGGGGAAATACAGGATGATGTTCAAATAAAGTCCCAATTTGTTCTAAAGCAATAGCATCGCTATTTTCAACAAAGGTAATACAGTGAGGGTTGCCCGTACTAACACAGGTGACATCCCATGTTTTTCCTGCTACTTCTAAAGGTTGAGCAATCACCTTATCTTCTGCTGTACTCAAAGTAGTGGGGATTTCGGCTGCGGTAAGAAATGGTGTTCCCATATCTACTTTTACGTAACCGTTGGCTTGCATCTGTGGGGTAATCACTCCTGCGAGGGTATGAATTTTGTAAGTTTTATTAACTTCGCTCTTTCCTTCGAGATCGGCGATAAACTTAGCAAGGCAACGAATTCCATTGCCACACATTTCTGGCTCTGAACCATCAGAGTTATAGATTCTCATGGTGTAGTCTGTACCTTCTTTACCAGGTAGAGCAAAAATAACCCCATCTCCACCAATTCCGAAATGGCGATCGCAAATTTGAATAGCTTGCTCAGGAGTTACTATAGGTTCAGCACTATGGCGATTATCAATTAAGATAAAATCATTGCCCAATCCATGATATTTGCTAAACTCAATTACCATTACTTTTTTTTCGTCTCAACTAAGTTGTTAATCGTTTTATTATGACTGAATTTGATACTGGTTTACCTAGCGTTAAGCAAGTTCAAGGGTACATCAAAGATAAGCAGGAAGTTGAACTCAAACTGATCACTGATGATCTTATTGTTGGTAAAATTATGTGGCAAGACCCTCAATGTATTTGTTTGATAGATCATTACGATCAATCCACTCTTATTTGGCGACAGGCTCTAGTTTTTCTGAAACCGAAAGCATGAGCTTAAGGATGAGGAATGACGCACAGAAAGTGGAGGTAGTAAAGAAGATAGTGATATGGACAGATAGAATTAATTATGAATAATTAACTATCAACTATCAACCATTAACAACCAACTATGAAAAATCAATCACCAGTCACCAATTCCTAAAAATACCGTGAATAATTTTTTAGCTTCTCCTACTGTTACTAATCCTCAAGATAGTTTTGCGATTACTTTTGCTCCTTTATCTGTGTCGGAAATTTATGAGTTAGCAGACGATCCTGGTAATGGAGCAATTGTGATGATGAGTGGTACAGTGAGAAATCAAACTGAAGGAAAACCCGTCTCATCTTTAGAGTATCAAGCCTACGAACCAATGGCGATCGCTATTTTTCGCTCGATTGCCCAACAAGTTCGTCAACAATGGCAAGATGTCAATAAAGTCATAATTCATCATCGTATCGGACATTTAACCATTGGTGAAATTAGTGTTTTAGTTGCAGTGGGATGTCCCCATCGTGGAGAGGCTTTTGCTGCTTGTCAGTATGCAATGGATACTCTTAAATACAACGCACCTATTTGGAAAAAAGAACACAATATCGTGATAGATGAAGCAACAGGAGAAAAGACAATTGTGGGGACTTGGGTAAAATTAAGTGAGTGTTGTTGATCCACAGATACTCCTTATTTGACAAGCTTTTAAGTATGTCATCCTAGATACACTTGAAAACAAATAAGCAACCCCTAATTGGAGCTTAAAAAACTTAAAACTAAACATAAAAAGAGCTAGATTATGTAAGCTCAAGTTCAATTATCCAATTAGAAATTGCTGTTTATTATATTGTTTTTGTTTATTGCGATGTTCAGACTTGATTAACGTTCCCGTTCTACTTTATCGGTTTGAATGAACAGAATCAATAAAAATACTGTGGGAACTAGAACAAATAAAACAGTTGCAACAAACCCAAGATCATTAACTTCCATGAAATAGTAGCCCCTAAATAATTTTTAAACCAACAACTATTAGAATATCATTACTTAGGGCTATGGCTATGATTAGTAAGATGGTTACTTGGGTTTCGTGATCACGCTTACAGGTCCATTTACCAGTACTTGACAAGCTAAACGATAGTTATCAGGTTTTTTCTTGAGTCTACGTTGCTCAAAAGGAGTTTTTGGAGAAAGGTTTTCTGCTCCTTCGGCAATTTCCACAATACAAGTTCCACATTGACCATAGCCACCACAGTTGGTCAATTTTCCTCGCCAGCGATATATATCCACGCCGTTTTGTAATGCTTTTTCTCGGAGGTTAGCACCCAAGGCGGTGACAATTTCTTTCTCTTCTTTTACAAATTTTATTGTAGACATAATTATGTTTTTTCATCTTGGCTATTCTCTATCATATTAAGAAATGCTAAGAAATTATAATTAAATGAGTTTCACCATCACCTCCTCACCTCCTCACCGAGTCAAAAGAGGCAATAGGCAATAGTAAATAGTTAAATAGTAATGATTGTCTCTCAGTCTCCTAATCTTCCTGCCGATCCAATTCTAGAATTTTTAACTGTATTCTCAACATAAATTCAGATTCACCAGCTTAGATTATCGAAGACAAAAATTCTGAAAAATCTGGTAATGTTACTCTTAATTATTATCTACGACATTAGCGAGCTAATGTCCGACAGAAAACAATGTTACTCAAACACAAGATCAAAGTGTTGAGCGAAAGTAAAACAGAAATAGTTACTGCAACAGAATCTTTTAGCTATCAAGACTATGCAGATGTTTAAAAGACTTATGTTGATGAGCAAGGGTTATTGGATTACGCGGGGTTAGAAGCTAATCGGGAACAATTAGATCGATTTCATCGGTCTATAGGTAAAGTTGCTCTAGAAGTTTATCTTGGCTGGAGTGATACTGACAAATTAGCTTTTTTAATCAATGCCTATAACTCTTTTACTTTACAATCTATCATTGACCAACAATCCCTTAAACAGAGTATTCGAGAAATTTCTGGGGTTTGGCAAAGACGTAAGTTTGAGATCGCACAATCACAAAAGACTCTGGACAATATCGAACATGACACTATTAGCCAAGATTTTAATGAGCCAAGAATCCATGCTGCTGTAGTTTGTGCTGCAATAAGTTGTCCCATTTTACGCAATGAGCCTTCTTCCCCTGAAAAGTTAGAGGCACAACTCGAAGATCGAGTCATAAAATGGCTTGCTAGTCCTCAAGGTTTTAAGCTAGACCGTCAAGAAAATCGGGTTTTTCTGTCTGCAATTTTTAAATGTTATGGCAAAGACTAGATTGCTAACCACAATATCGAGCAAAAATTTGTTGGTAATCAAAGAGAAAAGGCGGTACTTAATTTTATAAGTCAATATCTGAGCGATCGAGATCGTCAGTATTTAGAACGAGGAAACTATCAAGTTAAGTACTTAAGTTATGATTGGTCTTTAAATAAATAAGATTAATATTAAGCTTAAAAAACATAATAAAATTAATAATATTTAATACTTAATTGCGGTATGGCTTTAGTTAAATTTAAGAAAAATGCGGAAACAAATACTATATTTACGAAAAATTAACATATGTTTTGTTAAAGTGTTTTTCAATATCTAGGCAATGTGAGAGAATTTATGCAAACATTTAAATCTAGATCGGAGTCTAAATTACAGATTCCCTCGCCTTCGCAAGCGCGAAAAAAAGCCTCACTACATCTCACTACATTGGTGTTTGTGTCTGTAGTAAGTATGGCTACGGGAATAGCTATCTCTTGGCTGCTCGGAAACTCTCATGTCAGCGAGCTATTCGCCTACTTACAACCGCTTCAAGATAATCCGCCCCAGTGGTTAAGCGTGCCTTCGGTCAGCAATAAGTATTATTTGTTAGCACCGACTTTGGTGCTATTTTTGTTCGTCCAAATTATTACCAGGATTTTTCCGCAGCCTGACAAATTTTCTCGTAGGTTGGTTGCAGGAATTTTATGTTGTTTGTTGTTGCGTTATTTTTTGTGGCGATCGCTATCTAGTTTAAACCTCAGCAATCCTGTTGATGGTATTTTTAGTGTTTTACTTCTGGGAATGGAAATTCTTGCCATCTCTGGAGGAATGTTGCAGCTGTTGTTAATGTTTACAGCTAAAAATCGTCATCAGGAAGCAGATAAGTACAGTAGAGCGGTAATCAACGGTAGTTATCAGCCTTCTGTGGATATCTTGATACCTACCTACAACGAGCCAGATTTTATCCTCAAAAGAACTGTCATGGGTTGTCAAGCTTTAGACTATCCTCGTAAAGAGGTCTATTTACTAGACGACACCAAAAGACCAGAAATTAAGCAATTAGCTCAAGAATTAGGCTGTCACTACTTTACAAGACCAGATAATTCCCACGCTAAAGCAGGAAATCTCAATCATGCGATACCTAAAACCCAAGGAGATTTGATTGCTGTTTTCGATGCCGATTTTGTACCAACCCAAAACTTTTTAGAACGTACAGTAGGCTTTTTCCAGAAAAGTAAAATTGCTTTAGTACAGACTCCTCAAAGCTTTTACAACTCCGATCCTATCTCCCGTAATTTGGGTTTAGAAAAAGTCTTAACTTCAGAAGAAGAAGTCTTTTATCGCCAAATGCAGCCTATCAAGGATGGTGCGGGGAGTGTAGTCTGTTCTGGAACATCATTTGTAGTGCGTCGAGCAGCTTTGCAAGAAGTAGGAGGCTTTGTCACAGAGTCTTTGAGTGAAGACTATTTTACTGGTATACAACTTGCAGCCAAAGGCTATGACTTGGTGTATCTCAACGAAAAACTAAGTGCAGGTTTAGCAGCAGAAAATATTTCCGCTCATTTAGACCAAAGATTGCGTTGGGCGAGGGGAACTTTGCAAGCCTTTTTTATCTCTTCTAATCCTTTGACAATCTCTGGTTTAAATTTATGGCAAAGATTAGGGCATTTAGAGGGTTTATTACACTGGTTTAATAGTATTCCGCGAATTTTCTTTTTGTTCTTACCAATTTTGTCTGTTTTCTTTAGTATTCATCCTTATAGCTCCACTGCCAGAGAAGCGGTTTATTTCTTCGCGCCTTACTATCTCACTCAAATAACCGTTTTTTCCTGGTTAAATATGCGATCGCGTTCTGCATTATTATCAGACTTATATACTTTGGTGCAGAGTTTTCCTATAGCGATTACGGTAATAAAAGTAATGTTAAGCCCCTTTGCTAAAGGATTTAAAGTTACACCCAAAGGATTAGCAAGCGATCGCTACTATTATAATTGGAATTTGGCACTGCCTTTAATACTGTTACTGGTAGCAACTACGATCTCTTTTTCTATTAGCTTGGTTAACACCGATTCCCTTCTCAACATTGGCTTATTGTGGAATGGTTACAATATAATCACTCTTGGTACAGCTTTATTAGTTTTACTAGACATTCCTAAACCCACTACCTATCAATGGTTTACCACTCGCAAACAAGTTCAAATTATCAGTGAAGACAAAACTTACAGAGGAGTAGCTAATCAGCTATCAGAAGAAGGGGTAGAAATTTTGATTGAAAAAAAAGTTTCTCTGGGTAAAAAAGTTTCTTTTCAAATAATGGCAGATGAAACAACATTTAGTGGGGATGTTACTCAAGCTTGCATTAGCGACCAAGGTACTATAGTCAAAGTTAAATTTAATCATTTAACCTTGTCACAACAGAGAAGTTTAGTTTATGCTCTTTATTGTCGTCCTGGTCAATGGAAAACTAAAAAAACACCAGGAGAATTAAAATCTTTTGCTATTCTGTTGCAAATTCTCTCTCGTCCTTTGAGATGGGGAACACTAAAAATTAAATAGCCTTGAAAATTAAATAGCCTTTTGGAAGTCAGAAACACGCACCAAGAAAGTCAGAAGTTTTGGCATAATTATTTAAAAAGTTTAATTCAATATCTTTAACTTCTAAAGGTTTAGCGTATAAATATCCTTGGGCATATTCACAACCTAAAGCTTTGAGGTGATTGACTTGTTCGATGGTTTCTACACCTTCAGCGATCGCATCCATGTTCAGACTATGTGCCAAGGTGACGATGGTTTTAACAATCTCGAAGCTTTCTGTGTCAATATTGAGATTATTGATAAAAGAGCGGTCTATCTTTAAGTTGTTAATTGGTAAACAGTGTAAATAACTCAAGGATGAATAACCAGTACCAAAATCATCGATACTAAGCTTAATTTGACGGCGTTTAATTTCTGCCAGATTCTGCTGTGTATTTTGTCCTGAATCTACTAACACTCGTTCGGTAATTTCTAGTCTTAAACACCCAGCATCTAAACCTGTTTCCGCCAAAATAAGGTCTAGTTTTTCGATAAAATTAGCTTCTTGTATTTGTTGGCTTGCCAAATTCACACTAATTTTGAACGAATCAATCCCAGGAATTTGCGCAAACTTTTGTTGCCAACTGTGGAGTTGCTGACAAGCTTCTTTTAATACCCAATAACCGATAGGAACGATTAATCCTGTATCTTCTGCAATAGAAATAAAATCTCCAGGGAAGATTAAACCCTGCTGGGGATGCTGCCAACGAATTAAAGCCTCAAATCCTGTTAGTGTGCCATGTTTTAAAGAAATAATGGGTTGATAGTGCAAAGTTAATTCATTTTGTGGCAAAGCCAGGCGTAAATTATGTTCTAATTCAATATTTTTGAGAGTTTCTAGATACATAGCCTGGTCAAATACTTCATAACAGGCTTTTCCTTTATCTTTTGCCCGATACATAGCAATATCGGCATCTCGGAGAATTTGAGAACTATTTTCATAGCCAGTTGAACTAAGAGCAATACCAATACTGGCACTGGTAAAAGCCATCTGACCTTCTAAATTAAAGGATAATTGGAGTTGTTGATTAATACGATCTGCAACCTTAGTCGCATCTGTAAGATGGTTAATATTTTCCAGTAAAATAACAAACTCATCTCCTCCCAAACGAGCTAAGGTATCTGTATCTCGTAAACCTTCTGATAAAATGTCAGCGATCGCAATTAGTAATTTGTCTCCTACTAAATGACCTTGACTATCGTTGATAATTTTAAAGCGATCGAGGTCGATAAACAGTAAGGCAAATAGATGATGGGGATTTCGTTTGGTTAGTTGCAGCGATCTCTCTATGCGATCCATTAGTAGAGTACGATTGGGTAAGCCTGTCAAATCATCATGTAAAGCATCTTGAACTAACCGTTGTTCTATTTTTTGACGTTCTTGTACTTCTTGTTGTAGTTCTTGATTAGCGATTTGTAGCTTTTGGTTAGCGGTTTGTAATTGAGCAGTACGTTCTTGTATTTTTTGCTCTAATTGTTGATTTAGTTGCGTAATTTCTGCTTTAGCCGACTGGAGAGCCAGTTGATTTTTGACTCTTGCTAAAACTTCTTCTAGCTGAAAAGGTTTTGTAACATAATCTACTGCTCCCACTTCAAAGGCTTTAACCTTATCTAAAACATCATCTAAAGCACTCAGAAAAATTATGGGAATATCTTTGGTTGTCGAATCAGCTTTTAGTTGTTGACATATTTCATAGCCATCTAGATCGGGCATTTTAATATCCAACAAAATCAAATCTGGAATGATTTTTTTGACTACTTTTAATGCTGTAGTTCCATTTTTCGCACCACGAACTTTATAACCTTGCGCGCTTAAAGTCTGGGATAAAAACCGCAGATTGTCTACTATATCGTCAACAACTAAAATATTGTTCATTATTTATAAGTTATCATTTGTTATCTAACGTCAGTTCGACAAATTTTATTTTGGGTTAAATTTTTGATTTCTCGGAAGGACATAAGAGACTGTTTCCTGTTGCCTAAACCAAAGCTATTAGATTTTAGTACTCATCGAACTCACGTTATTTATCATTTATCATCGATCATTTGCTATTGATCTGTGATCGAACTCCTATGAATGATTTTTAAAGCATTTTTTTTACTTGTTGAGTCTAATTGTTTGCTGGAGGAGATCTACAATCTCATCAAAATCAAAATTATTAACTTTATTTTGAAGTGCTTGAGCTAAAAAAGTATATTCGTCAGGAAGTCGTTGGAGTAATTCAGTCATTGAATTTTCGTCTAAATTGCTTGCTGCTTGCTCTAGTTGAATTAACCATTCATTGGGCATTACAGCAGTTTGCATCTAAATGTGGGACAATCAAGCATTGTAAAAGTAGATCGTAAATGAAAGCTTATTCGGTGGATTTTCGAGAGAAGATAGTCAGCGCGATCGAGAAAGGTGATAGTTCAGTAAG
>NZ_LR213839.1 GCF_900659865.1 Hyella patelloides LEGE 07179 | reverse complement strand
CTTTGCTAAGATAACTACTAGAATAACCTTCAGTTTCGGCAATTTCTTCATAGGTTTTATTATCCCAAGCTCCGCGCAAAATTATAATTTCTAGATCGCTGAGATGTTTTCCTGTTTGCTTAAAGATGATACCTTCAACAGTTTGTTGTGCTTTTTCCCAGGTAAACTCAGTATTTAGATTCATCTTTTGATACTCTCAGGTTAATAAAAATTGCTTTTATCCAGAAAAATTATTGATAATTTGTGGCTTTTTTGAGCTTTTTCTGTTTTACTCTTCTATAAGAAATTTTATAATAAACCGCGTCCAGATAGAAAACTGGAGTTTAGAGTAGTTCATTTTTTCCCTTTTCCCTTTTCCCTTTTCCCTTTCCCCTAAATTAGTTATCTAAAAAACTACGGGTTTCAAAATAGACGCGGTTTAAATATGAAAAACAAATTACTCGATAATGATCCTCATCACGGATAATATCTCTCTGCCAAATAAATTTGACCGCGAGGGATGCTCTCGGAAAGACAACGCATATCCAATCGCGGTGTTGGCTATTCGTTGATATCCCCCGTAATTATTTAGTCAGTTTTTCCTAGGTAAAGCAATAGAGTATCTTTTGGGAGAGAGAATCAAACCAGAACATCTCATAGTTACTAATTTTGTAGACAAATATGTCTAACAACTAGCTTTGTAAGGTTTGACCCGTACAGGGCTAACTACAAGCCTCTTTATTGGCTGTCCGATAAATAAGGAATCACCAACTGCTTTTCTAATAATATTTAAAGAGCCATTTTGCTCTGCTCCATAATTTCGACCAGAATTAGCTTTAAACAAACCTCTTTTTACTCTTTTGCCCAAATAGGTTGATTGCTTTTTAATTGGTTCGAGGTCTAAAAAACTGCATTTTGAGGTATAGGCTTCATTAACAGTTTTAACTTCTATTCCAACTAATTGACACTTATAAATTAACTGTTCAATAAATTTAAAATGAGGTATAGATGCAAAGGACTGATTGGTCTTTTTTCCGAGATTGAGATTTTGTTTCCAATTATTATTTTTGCCAATTACTAAAAGTGTAATCTTGTTCTCAAGCAATCGATTTACTATATATCGACTAGCTGTATGGAGATAATAATCCATTTTGCTATTGCGCTTTTGAGTTAATCGAGAAATTCTACGAGAGTTATGCTTTCTTTTTGGTAATTGTGATTGTAATCTGGCTTTAGCTTTATTGAAGTAGCGGTTAGCACTTTTAATAGCTTTACCACAAACAATAAAGGGTTTAAAACGCTGGTTATTAGACGTAACACAAGCTAGATTATCAATCCCAATATCAATTCCAGCTATAGAAGTATGGTTTAACTGCGAACATGGCAATTCTGACTGTTCGTAAACAATTTCAATTACATATGATGTAACGACTAATGTGTTTGAATCCTGCATCCTTCCGAAACACTTTGCGATATTGTTGGAGAACTTTGACGATTGTTGCTGGGATGCCAACTAGAGGAAACATTTTTCTTCTGAAATATCTCTTAGTTTAGTTTCTCATTTTTTCTCTAACCTTCCAAGTCGTGTAACATACTAAATCCGATTGTCAAACCCCTTATCTAATATTTGTGTAGAGACGCGACGGGGCGATACTTGCGCTTGAAATGAATTCACAAGAAAGCCAGTTCTACTATAGTTTCCGACAATTTGACCTAAATCAAGAAATTATTCCGCTCCATTCTCGAAGAATTGGTAAAACTAGTGCAATTGGAGCTTGCTTCTCTACAGTAACCCTGGCGATAGTAGTAGTACCAGAAGATATCTCTAAGTTATTTGGTCCAGTTGAAGATGACCATCTATAACCACTGGGCGTAGAAGGATCGATCTGTAACTGTGCTTGCACTGCAATTACAGAGCCTACTTGAGACACTATTTCTTCTACAACCTCGGCATTTCCGACTAAACTGGTAGCCCCTTGCTTAGTAATCGGAAAAGCTGAGACTTCAGTTACAGTTCCGACTATTCCCCCAAATCGTTCGCGACGCACTGTATCTGGAGTAATATAAATCTTCATTCCCGATTTGATCTTTTTCCCATCACCCACTGGAAAATAGGCGACGCTGGATATGCTATCTGAGACATCATCAATTTTAATAGAACCGAGAAGATCTCCTGGATTGAGAACTGAACTATTTTCGGCGGTAAGTTCGAGGATACATCCACTATGAGGGCTTTTAATTTGTTTGTTGTATTCCAATTGTTTTTCGAGTTGGGCAATACTGTGTTGGACTTCTTGAATCGGATTTTTTCGTCCCGCCGAAGCTTCCAGGTTTTGTTGTTCGAGAATTTTAACTTGGGTATCGAGTTGCTGTAACTCTGCTCTTAACTGAGAGATTGTGCTTAAGTTTTCTGCATATTTTTGTTGAGTTTCCGTTTCTTGGATGTTTAGTTCTCGTAGTCTGGTTTGATATTGACTAATAACGTCCAGGTTATCTAAATATTTTTGTTCGACTTCTGTTTTCTGGGTTTCTAACTGTTTTAACTCTGCTTTTAACTGGGAAATGTCTTGAAGACTTTGCCTATATTCTTGTTCTGCTTCTAATACCGCATCAGAAGAAATTGCTCCTTGTTCTGATAAAGAGCGACGCTTTTCACTTCTTTGCTTTAATAGAGGAGCTTGCGCTTGGGTATCTTGAAATTGTTGCTGAAGACTGAGTTGTTGTTCAGCGATCGCTTTTAGCTCTCGATCGCGAAGTGTTGGAGTTAAAGCCCGTGCATCTTGAAGTTGTTGTTGTAGAGTGGATCGTTCTTGTTCAATGGCTTTGGTTTCTCGGTCTTTGAGAACTGGACTCAATTTTAAAGCATCTTGAAGGCGTTGTCTTTTACTTACTTGCTCTTGTTGAATTGCTAAAATTTCTAAGTCAGTGCGTTGATTTTGCAGCGTATCGGCTTGCTGTTCTTGACCTTGTAATTGTGCTAGCTTTTCCTGTTCAAGCTGGAGGTTCTGGCGAATTTCAAAGGGATCTATGGTAGCGATTACTCGATTTTTTTTGATACAGTCTCCAGGTTTTACTTTCAGTTGTTGTAATTGACCATCGACGGGAGATTGAATATTTGCTACGCGACGCGGAATAATCAAAAGCCCTCTACTGGTAACGTTTACGGGGATTCTCCCAAAAATACTCCAAATAATTGTTGCTACTACCAATGCTCCTAAAGTTGATAAAGGTAGCCAGTCTTGACGACCAACTATTTGCATTAGCTGATCTAGTTTTTCTGGAGAAGATAAACGTTCTAAAGATTCTTGTCTAAATATTTGTTTTTTTTCTTGATTTTTCATAGTAATTAGCCGTAAATTTGATTTTTTAAATAATTGTAAATCTTGAAATAAAAACGATATTATTAATATAAATAAAATAATCTAAAAGTTATTATGAATTTTGAGAATCTAATTATTTCCAGCATTTTTAATCAATTAATCCATCATGATTTATCAAATTTAAAACTTTTTATGCAACAAAATGTCAATATATCAAATAGCGATCTTCGTTATTCTATTGGCTTAGTAATCATCTGTTTGCTAGTATTAATTCTCTTGTGGCTACCAGATTTACTTAAAGGAAAAAATTAAAATAATCACTCCAATTGTCGAGCAACTAATCGAGCAAATAGTCCCGACTGCGCGACTAATTCGGCAAACGAACCAGCTTGAACTACTCGACCAGCTTCGAGAACATAAATCCGATCTGCATGACGAATCGTGCTGAGACGATGGGCAATCACAATACGGGTGACGCTAAGAGTTTCTAAACTTTGAGTAACCACTGCTTGGGTACGATTATCTAAGGCACTGGTAGCTTCATCCATGAGAATTATTTTCGGGTTTCCGATTAAGGCACGAGCGATTAATAGTCTTTGTCTTTGTCCTCCTGATAAATTACTGCCTCCTTCGCTGACAACTGTGTGCATCTCCATAGGCATTTGGGCAATATCTTCCGCTAAACCAGCCATTTCTGCTGCTTTCCAGGCTTCTTTGAGGGTTATCAAAGCTCCACAGGCGATATTATCAAAAATTGAACTTTGTTGAACTCGACCGTTTTGTAGTACAACTCCTAACTGCCGACGTACTGAGATAACATCTAAACCTGTCAGGTCTTGTCCATCGTAGTAAACTGTGCCACTTTGAGGAATCTCAAACCCCAGTAACAGCCGAAATAAGGTTGACTTCCCACTACCACTGGGACCCACTAGGGCAATAAATTCTCCTGGATTAGCTTCAACGCAGACATTATCGAGAATTGGCGCACCATCTTTTCGATAGCGAAAAGTAATACGATCTAAAACTACGCGACCTGCTAAACGACCAGCATCAGTGCGATGGGGATCGTATTCGGTTGGAGCTTGAACAATGGATTTGGCTCTTTCCCACAGGGGAACAATGCCCAAAACATCAGTTAGGGTATTGCTCAAATCGGTAACGCCACTAATAAAAGTACCGAAGGCAGCATTAAAAGCGAGAAATGTTCCTGCCGTTAAACCAGTTGGATTACCCTGGGCTTGGGCTAGTTGGATAAATAAGATGGCAAACCAAAATAGCAGTACCGAACTGATTAGGGGAAGAGCCTCGTTAAAAGTAGATACGGCATCATTAATCCCTTGGATACCAAAAGTTAGCTTGGTTTTTTGGCTGTATTTTGCTGCCCAAGTAGCAAAGGCTCGTTCCTCTGCTGCTGCTACCCGCAATTTTGCCACACCACCGATTAGTTGTACGGTTAGTCCATCGATTTCACCATCGAGCTTTTCTTGTTGGCGTTCTTTACGAACTAAGAGAGTACCAGAAGTTATGGTGACGATAATTGCTAAAATCGATATTCCCAAGCCAATCAGGGCAAGTTTGATGCTATAGATAAACATCAGTGCTAAATTGAGCAGGGAAAAAATTCCACTGAGTAGGGTGCGTTGGCTAGCACCGCTTAATTGACTGCGGATTTGGCGAATTGCCAGCAGACGATTAACTAGCTCTCCAGAGGTGTACTGGCGGAAAAAAGTAGGAGTTATTTTGAGCAGCCGATCCCAAACTGCTAGCTGTAAATTAACATCGGTGGCATTTTCAACCCGCAGAGTAATAATGCCTTGAGATAGTTGAAAAGCTGATTGACCCAAAGCTGCTGCGAACAGTGCCAGTCCTATTTGCCATAATAAAAGGCGATCGCTGTCGGGGATGATTTGAGCTATCAACATCCCAGTAGCTTGAGGCACTACCATGCCCAGTATTGTTGCCAGTGCGCCAATTAGGATCGCCAGTATTATATCTTGATGATAGCCTTCAATACCAAACTTAAATAGTTCAACTATATTGTTTACTACCAGAGGTAAAGGGCGGTAGAAAAAGTAAGCATTGGTAGCTATGGTTTGAGCTACTGCTTCAGTTACGGTAATGCGGGTTTGTTTAACAGGGTCGAATAGGAGATAACTTTTGTCTTTCTGGTTAGGTAGTAGTGCTACAGGAGAATAATCGTCGATAGTATAAGCTAAAAGAGGACCATGTTCTTGTTGCCACCAATTACCCACTAGCTGAACGCGACGAATACGACATTGGGAAGCACGGGCGATCGCTTCAACAGGGTCTTGCAGTAGGCTAGTATCTTCTGAGGCTGCGGGGGGCTGAATCTTAATTTTTTGTACTCGACCCACTGCACCAGCAGCAATTAGCAGGGGTGTTCCCGTTGTCTCTAAAGGTAGTTGTTGAGGCTCTAAGACTCCCGCTAGCTGACCAAAAGCCGATAAAGTTAATTGATTATTTAGCTGTTCTCTAGCTTGAAAGCGATCGAATTCTGCTTGTTTGTTTTCCTGGAGATAGCAATTGAGAGCGTAACAGACATATCGGTGAAAAATCTCTAAACTAGCGGTGAGGCGATCGCTATTGAGATATTGAAATGTAGGAATGATGGTTATTTCAGTGGAAGTTTCGGCTGTTAACCACATTCCTGGAACTAGAGGAAACCAAGGAGAATCTTGCTCTAAAATTAAATGGGAAAAACCCTGCCAAGAAATTTTACCCTGGATTACTTTTACCCAGATAATTTGGTTGGTAGGGGGTTGGATTAATTGATTTGTTTCTAGGGAATAGGGAGTGGGCAGAGTACAGGGAGCAAGAACAGTATTTTCTGGGCTTAAGGTTTTCTGTGAGGATTCTCGCGTTAGGGTGTCGCCTATCTGTTTAAACCAGTCTTCTAAACGGACTAAAAATGTAATTGCCCTCAGATCTCTAGTAGCAAATTGTACCCCAAGGTCGTCGATTGAAAGGCGTTGTAGTTGTACCTCTCCTAAAGCAACTGCTAAAATACCCAACCCTTGAGTTACTCTGACACCACATAAAATTTCCCCAGGATTAACACTAAAAAGATAGCGACGCTCTCCTGTGGGCTGGTGGTTGCTAACTTGGGTAGCAAATACTGAAACTTGTCCCCATACAACCTGCCAAATCACTTGGGGATTGAGCAGCAGAAAAGGCTGATTGCTTTTAACTGTATATACTTTAAGGGTTGGTTTGTGCTGAATAACCATATTTAATTACTACCGATCAAACGCAGATACGCACCTTCCTGTTCTCGCAATTCTTCGTGAGTTCCTCTTTGGACAACTTTGCCCTGTTCCAAAACAATAATTTCATCACAATCGCGGATGGTGCTGAGACGATGTGCCACTACGATACAGGAACAACCGCGCCTTCTTAAGTTGCGGTCTACAATTTGTTCGGTTTCCGCATCTAAAGCACTGGTAGCTTCATCGAGAACGAGGATGCTAGGATTTTTCACTAAGGCACGGGCAATTTCCAAACGCTGTCTTTGTCCGCCACTCAGGTTCTGTCCTCCTTCACCGAGTTGAGCATCGTATCCTCCTGGTAACAATAAAATCGCTTCGTGAATAGCTGCATCCTGACAAGCTTTAACTAAATCTGCTTCTGGTATAGTAGTGTCCCAGAGAGTTAGGTTATCTCGAATCGTCCCAGCAAAGAGAAAGATGTCCTGTTCCACCATAGCTAAAGAATTGGCAAGAACGGAACGGGGTATTTGAGTACAGGAAATTCCGTCAAAGAGAATATCCCCCGACCAAAATGGATAAAGCCCGCAGAGAAGTTTGGCAATGGTAGATTTACCCGAACCACTACCACCCACTAATGCCACTCTTTGTCCTGGTTTAACAGTGAGATTTAGGTTTTCAATTAGAGGTGTTTCTAAGCTACTGTAGCCAAAAGTTAGCTGGCGTAGTTCAATCGAGCCTTGGAGTCGAAATGATTCTGGAGAAATGGAGAGATTGGGGGACTGGGGGATTGGGGGATTGGGGGATTGGGAGATTGGGGTTAGATAACTGCTAGAATTCTCTGTTACTCGGTGTCCATTGTTTAATTCTGGCTGATTACTATCCTGGTTTACTTGTACCAAATTTACAGAATTTATAGACCGATGGTTATTGGTGACATTTCCATTATTGCTACTTCTTGGTTCTTCTTTACTCCGAACAGTATTAATGCCATCAATCGGATTTTGCAGAACATCATCGAGACGATTTAAGTCGGCTTCTAATTCTTGTAGGGTACTGCCAAAGTTAATCAGATTGTTGATTGGTCGTAGAAAACTGGTAGCTAGTAGTAGATATGCCACCAGCATCCCAATACTCAGGCTACCGTCAATTACTCGAAAACCGCCGATAACCAGAATTGAAGCCGTAGCTAAAGCAGTTAGCAACGTCGGCAGTACAGTGAGAATTTGAGCTTGTAAACCCAATTTTTGTTGAGAATTAAGAGCTTTGGTATAGTAGCCAGCAAATTTAGTAAAGAGATCGGATTCTAACCCCGAAGCTTTAACAGTCTCAATCGCTTGAATTCCCCCAATGGCAACACCAGACACCTTGCCATATTCTTGAGCCAGGCTGATACTAGCATCAACCCGACTGCGAGATAAGGTTTGCAGAGCCACAAAATTAAAAACAGCGAATAAAATAGTGATGGTGGTTAAAAGGCGATCGTAGGTCAGCATCAGTAGAGCATAGAATCCCATCATCATCGTGTCAATGACAGTAGTGGCAAGGCGACCAGAAAGCACCTCGGCAACTTTATCATTGAGTTGAATGCGACTACTGATTTCCCCAGAGAAACGCTGGGCATAAAACCCTACGGGTAAGCGTAAAAGATGCCAAATAAACTGTCCTGACATAGTAACTGAAAGTTTAATTAACAGTTTTCGCAATGCTCTAAGCTGCATTCGCATCAATAATCCCTGCACAACAGCAGCCATAATCATCCCCAGTAGCATCGGTCGCAACCAGTCTTGTAAGTTTTCCACCAAAATGCGATCTACAAATACTTGGGTGAAGGCTGGTACCATCAGTCGAGGAAAGGTCAGAAATAGCCCTGTTAATAAACAGAAGATTAAAGCACGGCGAGAATTAGTCAGGCGGGAAGCTAAGGCAGAAACCATACTCCTCTTTTTGCCACCTTTCTGAAACTCCTCTCCTGGCTCCAAAACCAAAACAATTCCAGTGTAAGCTTCATCAAACTCTTGAAGGGAAACTTTTCTCGGACCAGTACCAGGATCGTTAAGATAAACGCCGTTTTTGCCAAACCCCTCCACCACCAGAAAGTGATTAAAGTTCCAAAATACAATATAAGGAGGATCGAGAGTCTTGAGATTTTCCAGGGATTTTTTTAATCCTTCGGCAATTAAACCGTAGTTGCGGGCAACTTTCAAAATGTTAGAAGCTTTACTGCCATCTCGCGAAACACCACATTTTTGACGTAACTCAGATAGAGGTACAATGCGATCGTAGTAACTTAGAATAATTCCCAAACAAGCAGCACCGCACTCCACTGCCTCCATTTGTATGAGGGTGGGAGTGCGAGCGCGATGGATTGTTTTTGGAGCATTCCATCTTATGATTTGTTGGTTATTTTTAGCTAGTTGCCAAAGTTTGACGATCACTAAAATTTGGTAGCAATTAGGTTAACAGGAATTAGAAAAGTAGATAAATCAACAAATATTGTTAGAAAAAAGGGAGATAATTGTATTCATTTTTTCTCCCTTAATCAAAAACTTATTTCTCTACTAAGAGAAACTGTTTAATTTAATTACTTAACTTATCTAGAGACCGTGGCAGTGAAAGTACCACTACAGCTAGCTGCAATTCCACCAGATACTGTTTCCAAGTCTTTTACGGATAACTGTGCATTTTCTGTAAAATCACAGTCTTTCTGCACGGTAACTTTTTCTAATTGTGCTGATTTTTTAGATACTTTAGACATTTTTTTCTCCATTAATTGAAAGAATAGATTTTCGTTTTCCTGAATTCAGGAATGATTTAATATTAATTGTTTATCTCAATCAAAAAAATATATTTCTGTATAAAATACAGTATTTTTTTCTAATTTAAAACCTATCAATTGTTTTTTGATATGAGCAAAAAATAGCAAAATATTATTTAGTTTGTCAATTTTAAAGTCCAAGTAATAAAAAAATGAACAATACTTATAGTTCGACAAAACGTAAAATATCTATTAAGACCGAATCGTATTTGAGCAAAAATAAGACCAAATTCAACTATCAATAACTTAAAGCCTTGCACAGTGCAAGACTTTAACTGTATATTTCTAAAGGATTTAAAGTTTAGGTTTGCTCAAGTATATTTAAATCAATGTTTTTTAGGTTCGAGATTTTCTATTCTGTCTAAAGCCTTTTTAGCTTTAAAAATAGCTCTCAAAAATGCTAATTTGCTATTCCAAGGTGAGCGTGGTAGAAGAGGAGATGAAGAATTTTCTCTGTTACTAGAATTATACTCTGATGATTCTGAATTTAAAGTTTGCCCATCGGCTACAGGTCTATCTTCTGGTGAATTAGAATTGGCTAACATAGCTAACATATTATTCTTAATCAATAAAACAAATGTGTTTCTTTAATTACTTGTAGCAATTGAGGTAGGCACAGGCTCTTGCTCTTCCTGCCAACTTTCTGGCCATTGAATACGGTCAGCAGTAAAATGAAGCGGATCGTTTTCTGGCCAACAAGCATTAATCGGTTCTTCAATCAAACTAAACTCTCCATTGTCAAATGGATTGCCCTCTGCCTTATATTTAAGAACTACTCTTTCCCGTATACCTTGTTTTTCTTGAGCAAGAGCGCGGTGGTGACAATAAGGATTGTTGCCTCTCTTGTTAAAGAAAACGTGAGCAGTCCAAGTACAGCCACCACGACAAAGTTCAGCGAATTCGCAAGTCTTACAAAAACCCCAAAGATGTTCTGTTCCTTTTGCTGTATCAGCACCTAAATTAAATCGTAGTTCTTCTGTCTCTTCGACGATTTTTCGTAGAGAATGATCTCGTATATTTCCCCCTGTGTAGGCTGAAGTAGGTAGTGAAGGACATCCTTTAATTGAGCCATCAGCTTCAATACCCAAAGAAGATAAACCAGCAGTACATCCCTGCCAAAATTTCCAGGCTTCTCCCTGTCCCCGAAGCAAACGTTCATAGGGTCCATAATAACCAATATTATTGCCAGGTTGGACTTGCACTCCTTCTTTTCTAGCGCGTTTAACGACACGAGCAATCATCGGATACAAATCTAATAATTCATAAGGTTGCAGCAGTATCTCACTATTATCTGCTGCATTACCCATTGGTACTGTCAACTGAATCTGCCAAGCGAAAATACCTGCGTCCCTTATACGTTCGTATATAAGGGGAAATTCAGGTGCAGAAAGACGGTTAATTTGAGTATTACAACCAAAACGAATACCGACTTCCTTAAGATGGCTCATGGTTTTAAAAGCCCATTGCCAAGAGCCTTGTTTACCGCGTAAGCGATTATGAGTTTCTTCCAAGCCATCGACTGAAACAGAAACTACTTTAATCCCTGCTTCTTTCATCCGTCGAGCAGTATCGAGACTAATTCCAAACCCTCCAGTGGTCATGCCACAGAGCATACCAGCCTCAGTAATTGCCTGAGCAATTTCTAGCCAGTCAGGACGTAAAAAAGCTTCTCCTCCAATTAGGGTAACTTCTTTGATTCCGACTTCTGCCAGTTGTTTCACCATGTCAAGAGCTTCTTCAGTGGAAAGCTCTTCGGCTCTGGCATCACCAGCACGAGAACCACAATGTTGACAAGCCAAATTACACTTAAGGGTAATTTCCCAAACAGCGTAACTAATTCGGCGATATTTCTTCATTCTAATTACCTCAAAATTTAATGTTGAACGATAACACCATTACTGGATAACACCATATACTGGTTGAGGATCGCCACATCCCCCCAAAACTGCTTCTAGCGTCTTTTCGCTTAACTCGTCAAAACTATTTTTGGCATCATCAGAATCTAATAACTGAGCTGTAAATGCTTCAAATTCTTCCTGAGTAAAATCATAGCCAGCTTCTCGCATAATTTGGCTGCATTCCTGTGGACTTTCAGCTCCTTCAATTTGAGCTTTGAAAACTTCATCTTGTGCCAATCTTTCATAAAAGGATTTAACTTGTTCTTGAGACATTTCTATTTCTCCTTAAAGTCAGAGTAAATTTTAATTACATAAACCTATTTTGTAGAAACATTTAGTGCAACTTCTCTACAGAATTTGGCAGTTTTAGAGATGATAAGTGAGGTATCTAATTTGCATTTGGGATTACTCTGTGACGACTATTTAAAATAAGACCGTGGTGCTAGTTGTAGTACCATATACTTGTGCAGAACCGCCTACCCCGAAAACTGCTTCTAGTGTCTTTTCGCTTAACCCTTCAAAACTATTTTCGGCATCACTAGAATCTAATAACTGGGCTGTAAATGCTTCAAATTCTTCCTGAGTGAAATCATAGCCAGCTTCTCGTATAATTTGGCTGCATTCCTGTGGACTTTCAGCTCCTTCAATTTGAGCTTTGAAAACTTCATCTTGTGCCAGTCTTTTGTAAATGGCTTTAACTTGTTCTTGAGACATTTCTATTTCTCCCTAAAGTCAGAGTAAATTTTAATTACATAAACCTATTTTGTAGAAACATTTAGTGCAAATTCTCTACATAATTTGGCAGTTTTAGAGATAAGTGAGGTATCTAATTCTATAATTCTAATTTGGTTTTATTCGATAACACCATAACATTGGTAAGTAGGTCTTCCCCCGAAAACTGCTTCTAGTGCCTTTTCGCTTAACTCTTCAAAATTATTTTTGGCATCACTAGAATCTAATAACTGGGCTGTAAATACTTCAAATTCTTCTTGAGTGAAATCATAGCCAGCTTCTCGTATAATTTGGCTACATTCCTGTGGACTTTCAGCTCCTTCAATTTGAGCTTTGAAAACTTCATCTTGTCCTAGTCTTTTGTAAAAGGCTTTAACGTGTTCTTGAGACATTTTATTAATCCTTCCAGTAAGAGATATCTTTCAATAGAGAAAACTATTTTTTAGCGAACATTCAGTAGTGCATAGAAAGCCCTGTGGAGGTAATTGCTAATCAAAACAATTATGGGGCAATTTTTGGCTGAATCTGAGTAAGCCTACTGCCAATAATGCAACTTTAAGAGTCGGAAAAGCTCTAGAAACCTTTTGATTTTTTATGCCTCCACTACTTTATCGGGACTACTTAGAAAGCTCATATTTAATGTATTGGTGGAATCCCATAAGTTTGTATAGGATTAGGATTAATTGGAAGAAGGAATCCACCAACAGCAGCTTCCAGCTCGGCTTCACCCAATTGTTCCGAATTCAATTCAGCACTAGAATCTAATAACTGAGCTGTAAATGCTTCAAATTCTTCTTGAGTGAAAATGTATCCCGCTTCTCGTACAATTTGACTACATTCTTGTTTAGTTTTGGCTTTTTCGATTTGAGCTTTAAAAACTTCATCTTGTGCCAGTCTTTCGTAAAAGGCTTTAACGGCTTTTTGAGACATTGTATTAATCCTTCCAGTAAGGGTAATCTTTAATTAGATAAAATTATTTTTCAGCGAACATTTGATAGTACATAAAGAGTAGTGAAAGTAATTGCCAGTTCTGATAATTAGTGGGCAATTGTGGGCTAAAGCTGAGTAGATTTATTGCAAGAAAAGCAATTTGGAGAGTCGGAAAAGCTCTAAAACCCCTAATTTTTCACCTCCACTGTTTTTGTTTTGTCGGGACTACTATAATCCTGGTGGAAGCCCATAAGCTTGTACAAGATCAATTACTTTTTCTAGAAGAAATCCACCAACAGCAGCTTCCAGCTCGGCTTCACCCAATTGTTCCGAATTCAATTCAGCACTAGAATCTAATAACTGAGCTGTAAATGCTTCAAATTCTTCTTGAGTGAAAATGTATCCCGCTTCTCGTACAATTTGACTACATTCTTGTTTAGTTTTGGCTTTTTCAATTTGAGCCTTAAAAATTTCATCTTGTGCCAGTCTTTCGTAAAAGGCTTTAACGTGTTCTTGAGACATTTTATTAATCCTTCCAGCAAGAGATATTTTTCAATAGAGAAAACTATTTTTCAGCGAACATTCGGTAGTATATAGAGAGCTGTGAAGGTTACCAATTAAGAAAATATGGGGCAATTGTTGTTTGAAGCTGAGTAAATCAGTTGTAAATCATGCAATTTGGCGAATCGGAAAAACTCTAAAACCCTTTCGATTTTTAATTCCTCCACTATATTTGTCGTAACTACCAAAATTCTATTGGAGAAATACCATACATTGGTATAGGATCACCAATTAATTTTTCTTTCAAGAATCCACCAACAGCAGCTTCCAGCTCGGCTTCACCCAATTGTCCTGAATTGAATTCAGCACTAGAATCTAATAACTGAGCCGTAAATGCTTCCCATTCTTCTTGAGTAAAGATATAACCAGCTTCTCGCACGATTTGACTACATTCTTGTTTAGTTTTGGCTTTTTCAATTTGAGCTTTAAAAACTTCATCTTGTGACAATCTTTCGTAAAAAGCTTTAACGTGTTCTTGTGACATTTGTATTTTTCCTTAAAGTAAGAGCAAAACTGAATTACATAAACCGATTACTAGGGTACCCAATCGGGCGGAAGTCCATAAGGCGGTACAAAATTTATTCTATTTTCCTGAAATAAAGCGTTAATTCCACCAACAGCAGCTTCAAGCTCTATTTCGCTTAATTCTCCCAGATTTACTTCAGTATTTGAATCCAATAACTGAGATGTAAATGCTTCAAATTCTTCTTGAGTGAAATCATAACCAGCCTCTCGCACGATTTGGCGACATTTTTGCTTGCTTCCAGCTTTTTGAATTTTGGAGCGAAAAGCTTCATCAACTGCCAGCCTTTTATAGAAGGCTTCAACATTTGCTATGGTCATATACTCTTCTAAATAGGATTAAAGCTAGGTTTTGTCAGTCCACCAAAATAATAAAATTTTTCAATTGTGGCAATTGAACTCTATTCAAGTGGGTGTTGCCACTTGACGATCTAGTAAAGAGGGATTGTAATTATCCGTAATTACTTGCGGACAACGCATACAAGCTGATTTTCCTTCCTGTTGCCACCATCGACAGTCTCGACGTATGGGACATGGTGGTAGCGTCTCTGTTGCTACGGATAACTGATTTGCCACCCTCGTTGCCAGACCGCAATTTTGACCATCAAAATGCTGACAACCATTACCCGCGCATTCACCTGCGATGCGAAAAACTTCTGTCGGCGTAACTGGAGAAGCAACAGAGAGCAAATCCTCTGTTACGGGCTGAGGCTGCTTTAAGTAATTTACACGAGGCTCATCTACCGTGCCACCAACTACCCCAAAAACAGCACTATTTTTTGTTTCTGGTCTAGCACTGGGACAAAGTGGCATTTCTGTTTTTTCCTGATTAGAAATTTCTTTAAGAATGTCTTTTTTCACAGTACAATGTTCTCCATCTCAAAATTTTTTCAGGTAAGAGTTTAAAAAGCAGCACCTAAATTTTTTGTTGTAAAGAATCAGAATAGATTGCCCCAATTAAACTCTGTTTAATCAAAAAGGTTAATCTAGATCCGTAATCATAATACCTCCCGTAATAAGAAATGGCTGACCACCACGTATATCTTCTAACTGTTCTTCAGATAAAGACGTTTTTTCTTTGGGAGCTTGCTTTCTTCTTTCCTCTGCATTGGCAATGGATTCATCAATGAATTCCTGGGAAACATTATGGGAAACATCATTGAATTGATGAGGCTTTTTCGATTTCATTCTGGTTTCTCTTGAATAATCACTTAATAATTAGGCGTTGGTAAATCAAGGTATGATTTTGTTATTTTATGACCTTGAAAATCATTTTAAAGGCTTAAAGCTTAGAACTTAAAACTTAAAGCTATATGCGAAGCGGTATCCTTTAGGGCAAGCCGAAACACTCTGTAGGTCATACATAAAATTAGCAACACCAATAATTAATTTTGAGGCTTCCATAGAAAGCTAGAAGTTTTCCCCAGTCATTTAACCTTCCATTCGCTCTTTATTTACATACTGATAAAGACTACTTATTCTTTATTTCAGGATCATTTGGTAAAGGAAATAAGCCGTTAATCAAAGGGGGAAGACCACCATCAATCTGTTCCAATTCTTCCTCAGATAAAGATAGTTCTTCTGCTCGTGTTTTAAGTGATTGCTTTCTTCTTTCTTCGGCATTGGCAATGGATTCATCCATGAGTTCTTGAGAAACATCATGAGATTGATTGGGCTTTTTCGATTCCATTTTGATTTCTCCTTAATTATTAATAATTGCTGAACTTTCTAGAAAGCTGGAAGATTGATTTTATTGATTAATCTACTTACTATTAACTCATTATTCGCTTACCGAGCGAGACTATTAGTCTCTATAAGTAATACCTGATGTTGTCACATCCATACCGCCACTAATCTGTTCTAATTCTTCTTCAGATAAAGATAGTTCTGCTGCTCGTGCTTTCAGTGATTGCTTTCTTCTTTCCTCTGCATTGGCAATGGATTCATCTATGAGTTCTTGAGAAACATCATGAGATTGATTGGGCTTTTTCGATTCCATTTTGATTTCTCCTTAATTATTAATCACTGGGCTTTTAGAGAATCCCAGAAGATTTACTCTGTTGCATTGACAATGAATTCATCCATAAGCTTCTTAGATTATTGCTGTCTAACACCTCCTGTCTCAAAAGGGGGAAAACCACCATCAATCTGTTCCAATTCTTCCTCAGATAAAGATAGTTCTTCTGCTCGTGTTTTAAGTGATTGCTTTCTTCTTTCTTCGGCATTGGCAATGGATTCATCCATGAGTTTTTTGGAAACATCATTTGATTGATTGGGCTTGTTTAATTCCATTCTGGTTTCTCCTTAATCGCTAATTAATAATTGCTGGACTTCCTAGAAAGCTAGAAGATTTTCTTGATTAATTTACCTTTTTCTTTACTCATTATTCGTTTGCTTTTCAAGACTCTTATTATCTAGACCAGATACCTGTTGTACTACCACCACCAGGGAAACCACCATCAAACTGTTCTAATTCTTCTTCAGATAAAGATAGTTCTTCTGCTCGTGCTTTCAGTGATTGCTTTCTTCTTTCTTCAGCATTGGCAATGGATTCATCAATAAGCTCCTTAGAAACATCATTTGATTGATTGGGCTTTTTAAATTCCATTTGGGTTTCTCCTTGAATTATTAACAACTTTAAAGCTTAAAGCCTCTGGCACTTTGTAACCAAACTCTTTGGCATAAACTGCTCTAGGATTAGCGAATAACTTTTGCTTTAATTTCTCGTCTTACCAAGGTTTCTAGAGTAATCGATGGAAAATATCCGCTTTATTTTGCAAGCCTATAACTTACATTTTTATCCGAATTTTCAGATAATAAACCTTATAATTACGTTCAATTATTGACTAATTAAAATGTAAAACTTTATTCTTATTTCTTCTAGAGTTTTCTGTATCTTTTACAGTATTTTTTTTCGTTCGGTTAATTCAAATAAATAAGTAAAATAATCAGCATCAACAATCTCTTCTATCTGTTGCTGATGTTAATGTCTATCAATATCTAACTTAAGCTTTACTTCTAAATGCAATAATATTATTGCCAGTTAAATGTAGATTAGCTTAAATTTAAAATAAACTATGGTTCATTTTCAAACTAGGTACAAAAACTTTCGCCACTGGAATATTAAAGGGTGGTCGGGTTAAATTGACACGAAAAATATTGTTGTGACCAGCTAGAGAAAGGCTTTCTAAAATCTGAATATAATCTTGGATAAGATCATTTCCACTCATATCGCTCAATATTTGCCAGTTTGTACTACTTTCTATCTGGTCAAAATAAGCATATACTTTAGATGGCACATCTTCCGATTGATAAGAATTTTTATTTGCTAAGTCTTCACGAGAGCCATGAATGAAGGTTAGACGTGACTGAGCAGCTTCGGTAATTGCCCGAGTAGCTGCAATAGAAGCACTAAGATGCGATCCATAACCCATGTTAACCATGGAGGATGAACTAAAAGGATTTTTATCTAGCAAAACCGCCCAAAAAGTATTTATTGGTATACTACTTTTCACCCAGATCAAAACAAGTTTAATGCCAGCTTTTAAAAGCATATTGTATAGTTTTGCAACAGGTTTATCATCCACAGTTTCCAGGTTGATAAATTTACAATACTTTTGAGTAAGATTCATCCGACCATTAGTAATTAAACTTGAAATCGCATCCCGCTCAATGACCTCATAAAGTCCATGTAGCGTAGCTTCTACAAGGTGATTCCCACTAGCCAGACCGTTACTACTAAAGGGATATAACATTGGTGAGCAAAGGTAAACACTGCTGGCTGGTAGCCACACTTTTTCACCTGAAAGCAAGTTTTCTGCTCTTTCCCAATCAACTATAAAATCACCACTGAAAAATTTATCTGTTTCGTAAAAAGGGAGAATCTCAGGTTGAACAACACTGTCTCCTGTTTGTTGGATTGACCTAAAACTATCTCTTTCCAATTCACTGGTTGGATTTTCAGCATGAAATATTTCAAGTGCTTCCATTAATGCTGAAACCTTAGCATCAACATGGCGCAAGCCTTTGCCATTAGCAATTTGAATAATACAGCCATGAGGTCGAATAGCACAGTAAACAGGAATTCCTATGCGATCTAATCCTGTAACATCAGCACATCGAGTAACACCTATTTTAGATAAATAAGGCTTGATTCTCGCCAGGGTGGATTCTGGTGCTATCAAACGATGTGTGCCACTGATGTAGCCCTTGAGAAGAATATTTTTTATTTCCACTGTATTAAGCATATTCATTTTCAATTAGTTGTGCAGCTTTCCCAGTAATCTGCAATTCTCTCAGTAAAACCATTTCAAAATTCCAAAAAAGACCGAAGTAGCTTGGTCCTTGTTTGACAACCCACTCTACAAAAGCAATTTGCGTTAATAATGTTTTGTGAGAATGAAAATTTAAGCTATTAGTTTGTGAATAATTAGTAAAATCAACAATACTACGATCTTTTTCTAATTGTTCAATATAATCATTCAAATAATCTGGGGAACAAGAAATCCCATTTAGTCTTGCCCAATCAAGAAGAAAACAACGTTGCGATAACTTTAACCACATATCGGATGATTCAAGATCATTACTTTTAGAGTCAGCAACTGGAAGTGCGAAATCGCTTTTGCTCTCTTGTTCGCATTTCTGCCATTTTATCTGTGATTTTTTGAAATTAGGTTTAATAGTGTTTTCTGCAAACTGTAATTCTTTTTGAAGTGCTAGCTGAAAATTCCCATTTAATCCAAAATAATTTGGTCCTTTTTTAGTCATCCAATCAACCAAGGCGCGTTTTTCCAACAACACCCTGTATTTTGTATGGGTTAAACCGTTAGCTTGCAACCACTCTTGATTGTAGTCAATTTTGTGTTCTTGTTCCCATTGTTCGATATAAGCATTTATGTAATCATTTGAACAGCATACGCAATTTTGCCTCGCCCAATCGAGCAAAAAGTGTTGCTTTGAAGTAGTTTTGTATATCTTAGTCAGCAGCGAGGAATTTTTTCGTATCTTCTGCAAAACTTCTTTCCCTTGTACAATACCCTGTGAACTTTTAAAGCCACTTAATAAAAGAGAAGTATACTCCCAATGTTTATTTGTTGATGAAAAAGAGCTAGAAAGTAAACTCGATTTTTGTCGATCTTGCTGTTTATCTTTTAAATTGGCACAGTAGCAAAGGACTTTGCTAGCATCATGTCTTTTAAGGTCGATACAGTTAGTAAGAAAGTAATGCTCGAGTTTTGCCCGATTTTCTGAAGACCAGCTTTTGAGAATAGAACTATTCAGAAGCTGACGATAAGAACGATCTGGATAATATAGTTTTTTAGCATATTCGGTCAGTTGTTGTGCTTGCTTATTCGTTAGGCAATGGTCTTCAACTGCTTTCAACAAAGTGTAGCGAATATTAACTAATGGTTCGGAAAGAGGACGAAAGTTTTCTTCCTGAGTAGAATGCAAAAGTGCTACTTCGTCGTCACCATCAATTACACCATCACGATACCATTCAAAAATAGTGCCATAACCAACCATACCAAAGTTATGTAACTCCGCAGCTCTTAATGCTCCCATGCTTGATGCACCAAGCACCTGAATACCTTGCGCCATAGCATCAAAGATTTCGCGCTGCCAAACTGAGGGCGTACTATGAAAAACACCGTCTATCAAAACAATAGTTTTGACACCAAGAGTCGTAATGCGATAAATATCTCCTTTACGAGCAGGAGGATAGTAAACCGCATCAAGCAGAGCGCGAGCTTGAGTCTGGGGTAAGGAAGGACCTAAAAACACAGCTATAGATTTGGACATATTCACTGTTGGCTCACTTTAAAATTAAGTTGTTTAAGAGTAGCTGTAGCTTTTTATTTAAAGTATGTCAGTATCAATAATGCCCACTCGTTTTCCCTGACTAGAGACAAGGGCTGCTAAACACACAGTTATATTAGTTTTTCCTGTTCCTCCTCGATAAGAATGAATTGAAATAATTTTAGACATACTGATACCTCAGACATTAGATCGTAATTAGTAAGCTTGATTAACTGTTAAATCCCAACAGAAGGGGAATTAGTCAATTTTGGTTCTGAACTCTGTTTTCCCAGCATTTGAAGGCGATTGAGCATCCATTTAAATCGAGAAGCAGCCAAATTTAAATTATCTAAACTGTCTGAATTCAGTTCATCTTCATAACTAAAAGACTGTTGTAGAACTTGACCGCTACTATAAAAACCTCTGCCATAACCCAGTCGATTAATAGTATCTCGAAACCTTTCAGCAGCTAAAGTTGCCACTACTAACTCAAATCGAGCAGCCCAACCCAAATCTTGCTGTAATTTTAGTTTTAGCGATCGCCCTGGAATGGCTAATAATAGAGAATCTTCCACCGTAACTACGGTAGTAGAGGCTAGCCTAGTATCGCCAAAAGGCATTTCGCCAATAAATTCCCCTGGTCGCACTGTAGCAATTTCTTTGCCTAAACTTTGAGTATTACTAGTTCCCAAAGCAGCAAAAGCTCGATCTAAAGGATTGATTGCGGTTTTGGCGATCGCAACTTGTGCCAATCCTTTTAATAGTAAGTAAAGCATTTCTGCTGGTCTGCCTTCTTGAAGTAGAATATTACCTGCTTTCAACTGTTGACAATTTCCGTTGCTAACCAACCAATCAATGTCGCTGTCATGGAGTCGCCCAAAAGCAAATAAAACTTCTCGGCTTTGAGTTGGTGTAAAATTTAGTTTAGTAGTACGAAGCTGTAGTGTTAAATTTAATAAACGCTCTGTGAGTAATAGCGCAACTCCTCGATAAAATCTGGCAGCAAAACCAATATCTTGTTTCAGTTTTGCCTTTAGTTTCTCTTGAGAAATCATCAGTACCTCTGATGGCAGCTTAGTCCTAACATTATTAGAAGCTGCTCTAGTTTGAATCAACAGTTCTTCTCCAGCAACATCGCCACTTTTTAATTCGACCAATGTCGCGTTCTAAAGTTGGTTGCTCTTCTAGTGCAGCAAAAGCTCGTTCGAGAGTATTATCACCACCTTGAGAGGCAGAAATCGTCAGGCTACCATCAATTAGCCAATAAAAGGCTGAAATCTGCTGACCAGCTTTAATTAAAAAGCGATCTGCATCGACTTTTCGTCTTTTACCCACAGTCATGAGCCAGTCAATATCGCTATTACTGAGTTCCTGTAAAAGAGTTTGACTCATTACAATTCTTCTATTTTAAGAGCTAATTTTAACCATACAATTTCAGCATTAATTAACTACAGACTTCTCTGTACGGCATACAGTGTTAAAATTTCTGGCTTTATCCAAAACCTGTAATCTGTAACATATTAAATTTCGTCCCAGCCATTTTTCTGCTTGTCCAGTTCATTTCCAATATACTCGTGCCAAATTTAATCCACGAGAATTAACCTTGATGGTTCACAAAAAATTATGAATTTTTCTTTTCTAATTGTTGCAATAGCTTGAACAATAAGACTTCATCTAACTCTGTCAAGTTTGTAGTCATAATTCTAATTGAGTCTACATAGCCTAAATAGATTTCATACTTTTGCTGTTTATCGGCAGGAATTTTATCAAAGGAAACTCCTTTTCCCCAACGATGAATAGTATTTGGTTTGATTTTTAAAAGTCTGGCAATTAAATTGATACATTTCTCTCGATAGCCATGTTCGGATTCTATTGCTAAAATTTGTGCTTCTGTAAAACGAGGTCTACCGTATTCATTGGTGGCTTCCAAACCAAACCAGCGACGACAAAATATCTTAGGATGTATACCTTGGTTGTAATGAACGCTAGTTTTTAAAATTTTCTTGGTTAGATCGACTTTATTTAAAGAATTAACTGAAATACTATTTTTTGTGTTCATAAGACCAGATTCTTTAATGATTAAAATTTCAATAATTTTTCTTCATTTGGCGTAAAGCTCTTAGTTCTCAAGATCGTAGAAGATGAATGTTGTTATAACTGTATTTGGCTTTTTGAACTTTAATGTAGTCTTCTACTGAATTTATCTGTGTCCCAATGAAGAGCCACTAATTGGCGATCTAAGAGTAAATTTCTTGCAGCTATTCTAAATAAACTGTGGTTAAGTAAAGTCAAAAGTCACAGATTATCTCGATCCCATTGATCCTGCTTAGTTTGCTCTTTTTCAAGGATAAAGGACTTGATGGAACTCCGCTCCCTCAAGCTGTCAGACCGCGCATAGCCGTCAGTACAGGATTTATAAACGCCTAAAGTCTCCCCAGGCGATGACCCTTCTGCATTTTGTAGCTAATCAAGACGCGACAAAGACAGTATGTGAACGTTATTCAATGGTACGCGATCGCACTTTTAAGGTAACTTCATGAGAGGTAGCAAGAGGATATTCAAAGCTAAACAATGAAAATATTAGGACAAATAAACAAATCACTAAAAGCTCTTCCCATTCGTCGTACTGCGACTATGGCCAAGAATGATTGCTATGGCTTGCCTAATAGCTTCTGCTTGAGATAAAACTTGCTGAAAATGGAACTTGAGCGGTGAGAGACAGCATAGGTTAAACCTTCATGCTGAGGTTTATATTTTTGGGATACGATGACACAAGCTTTGATATGCAGAATAATAGATTTATGAGCAAGATTGAAGCGATAATTTTTCTCAATAATTTGTATTGTGCTACAAAAAGAAGCATCTTTTGGCGACATAAAATTGATTTTTATGGCAGTTTCTTTGGCATCTTTAATTGTTTTTCAACTCAAATTGCGAGGACTATACTGTATTTTCTCCGCATTAAAATCTTTAATCTTTTCAGGAACGACAATCAGGTAATATCAACAACATCAGACCAATACTAAATAATTGAAATTTTAGATATTGTTAACATTTATCTGGTTTATCTAAAAAATTAACTACAGTATGATAGGCGTGACATATCATGTGTTCTCTGATTACTGATGTTGACTCTCATCACCTCAATTTCTTACCATTAATATTTGCATAATCAGCCATCAAATCCAGTTTAAACATAATGACCATCAAGATTTACAATAGTCTCACCCGTCGTAAAGAACCTTTTCAGACCATCGAAGAAAATCAGGTGAAGATGTACTTCTGTGGCATGACCGTATATGACTATTGCCACCTGGGTCATGCAAGAGCTTGTTTAATTTGGGATGTGGTACGCAACTATCTAGAATGGTCTGGTTATCAGGTTACATATATTCAAAATTTTACTGATATTGACGATAAAATTCTCAAACGGGCAAACCAAGAAGGTACATCAATGGAAGATGTTTCCGAACGCTTTATCGAAGCTTATTTTGTAGATATGGAACGTTTAGCAATTCGTCCTGCTGATGCTTATCCTCGCGCTACCCATAGCCTAGATGGCATTAAAAGATTAGTAGCTGAATTAGAACAAAAAGGCTTTGCTTACCCTGCGGATGGAGATGTTTATTACTCTGTGAGAAAGTTTCCTGAATACGGTAAACTATCGGGTAGAAAGCTCGAAGATCTGCAAGCAGGGGCTAGTGGTAGAGTAGAAAACACCGAGGCTACCAAGAAACAAGACCCCTTTGATTTTGCTCTCTGGAAGGCTGCGAAAGAAGGCGAACCCTCTTGGGAGTCTCCTTGGGGTAATGGTCGTCCTGGGTGGCATATTGAATGTTCTGCGATGGTCAGAGAAAGATTAGGAGAAACTATTGATATTCATATGGGTGGTAGTGATTTAACTTTTCCCCATCATGAAAATGAAATTGCCCAATCTGAAGCAGCAACAGGAAAGCAGTTAGCTAACTATTGGATGCATAATGGCATGGTAAAGGTAGATGGCGAAAAAATGTCCAAATCTTTGGGCAACTTTACCACTATCAGAGAGTTATTAGATAGGCCTGTTGACCCGATGGCAGTGCGCTTATTTATTTTACAAGCACAGTATCGCAAGCCTGTAGACTTCACTAAAAAAGCAATCGAAGCTGCGACTAATGGTTGGGAAACCTTACAAGAGGGCTTATTATTTGGACAGAAATTCGGTCAACAGTTAGGGTTTAGTGACTCCCCTGTAACTTCCGAATCGATTAAACAAAAATTCCAAGATGCAGTAGACGACGATTTTAACTTTGCTGGTGGGTTAGCTGTCATATTTGAAATTGCTAAAGAATTACGCAAAGAAGGTAATGTAATAGTGCATCAAGGCAAAACTGCAACCGATGCCAAAGAATTAGAAATGCAATGGCATACTTTAGTGGAATTAGCTAATGTCTTAGGTTTCTCTGCGAAGTTAGATGAAGCTATAGATAGTAATAACGATAATTTAAGTAATAAAGCCATTGAAAACCTAATTGAACAGCGTAGAGAGGCTAAAAAAGCCAAAAATTGGGCTGAATGCGATCGCATTAGAGAGGAACTCAAAGCCCAAGGCATTACTTTAATTGATACCAAAGAAGGCACAACCTGGCATCGTTGAAATTAATTCGAGAACGTTAAAATACCCAATTAGCTACAATTAGTATTATTGTTTACAGTTAAACTACTTAGTGATTTTCTCTTGATAAAGATGAAACTCAATACCAAACCATACTTAGAACAAAAAGCTAATTGGGTACAAAATGGTCGTGTTATTCTGGCTCAGTACGACACAGAGTCGATTATTGTCTATCAGGCTTATCGTCCTTCTATCGGTCATTTTGCAGCTAGTAAAGGTTATTTCGGTGGTGATTTTAAACTTTCTCGGATGACCTGGATTAAACCAAATTTTTTGTGGATGATGTATCGTTCGGGATGGGGTGCGAAAGAAGGACAAGAAGTTGTCTTGGCTATTCGTCTGAAACGTTCGGCATTTGATTATATTCTCGCAGCAGCAGTTCATTCTACCTACACTCCAGAAATATACGACAGTAAAGAAAGTTGGCAAAAAGCAGTAGCAAAATCTGATGTTCGCTTACAATGGGATCCCGATCGTTCTCCTGGGGGTGGAAAATTGCAGCGTCGAGCAATTCAGCTAGGTTTACGAGGCGATGCTATTAAAAAATATGCCCAAGAATGGATAGTTGATATTGAAGATATTTCCGAATTTGTCGCCGAACAACGTCAACACGTAATTACTCAAAATTATGATGCTTTACTAACTCCTACTGAACATATTTATGAAGTTAAAGATCGAGAAATCGCCAGAAAATTACAATTAACCACTAACTAATGAGTAATGAGTAATGAGTAATGAGTAATGAGTGACAACGAGCAACCAGTGATAAACCACTAAGCACTTTCCTACTGTAGCAGTACGAATAAACGTTAGGGCATTTTTTTTATTTGCTATTTGCTATTTTCGAGCCGATATAAGTATTTCTTAAAGTAACTTTGTACGGCTATAACGCTTTGGCACAATAATATAACCAGTAGTTTCATCTCCTAAAACTAAATTTTTGGCTTCTCCCCAATACCACCAATAAGCAGCTACATAAGCACAAATTAAACTATCTAATCGATCCTCGATCGCTTTTAAATTTTTTCCTGTTACATTACGATCGAGATCGGGTAATCTTGTATCGCCTGCTAAAGAAAGTTTTGGCTCTAACTGGGGTAAAACAGTAACAATATAATTTCTGAGTCTGGCTAATTCTTGCTTTTTATCTGCTAGTTTGCCTTTTTTATATTTCAAAATTTTATCCAAACCAAATAAATGCACTATGGCAGGATGGGGAAAGACTTCTATTTGATATCGACCCAATTTTTGCGGTGTAATTTTCGGTGCATGGATAAAACCTTTTTCTTGTAACTTATTACCAAAGCCCACAGTACGGCTGGCAAAAGGGCGATTTAAGTTAGCAGGATAACAACCTGCATGATATTTACCAAAATATTTGTGAGTTAGTTTATCGGGTAATCTCGTTCCTGTTTCATTGGGAATAATTGTTGGCGCATCTACCGCTACTAATGCTGATTCTTGAGGGGATACCCACTTATCTAGCCAGTTAAAAACTTCTGCTAATTCTAACTTTGTAGTGATATCGAGTATTCTTAATTGATTATTGCGCCACTGTAAACAACACAAGCCACTTGCACCAGATACCCAACCAAAATCAACCCCGATAAATTTCATAATTAAGTAATCTTTATTGTGCTGAATTTAGTTAGAATTAAAGTGGTAATACTTCAGTTTTTTATTAAAATTTACTAACGAAAAAATAGTTAATTTGAGTGCTTGCTATTTAGTTTATTTTATGTTATTTTCAATTTCATAATGGGAATAGTTGCGCTTGTAGTTGAGAGTCACCACTCCCATTATAAAAACTAAAATTAGAATACCATCCAGCGATCGCTTTTGTCAACCCCTCTTTACTAAAGAAAAAATTAAGAAATAATTAGTCTTGATGGTGTTGTTGATTTATGACAATAACTTTAAAACACTATGCAGACTATTTTGCTATAGCTTTAGAAATTGGATTACCAATTAAAGAAGAAATTATTACTTGGGCAGATAATTTAATTTTAAATAATTCTAAGCCATCAATGTGGGCGATCGATTTAGCTACCAGTCACAATAAAAGTATTCAGGATACTATTGGTTTATTAAGAGAAGTACCAGAAGAGAGCGATCTAAATATTTCTTTTAAATTAATAATTGCTAAAATTAGTATTTTATACAATTTTGTTAAAGAAGAAGATTATCCAATATTAAGTAGTTTAGGTAATTGGTATAGAGTTAATCACGCAAAAATCAAGCTCGATCTACATTTTATGTCTGCTTTTGAAGTTATGTATAATGAACCAAGATATATATGGCAGTATTTTTTTGATGAATCAGAAATACCAGAGTATTATCAAGAGTTAATTGTTATTGGGAAAGATTATATACAGTATTTACCAATATAACTTGTATTTTGTCTATAAAATATAGTTGTAATATTTGTCCGCAGATGAACGCAGATTTCTCTTGGTGCGCCTTCCTTTGCCCCCAAATGCGATGGGGATAAACGGATTAAAAATTCCGCAGGTTCGCACCGCAACACAGATAACTTTTATAATTATTGCTCCATAAAATAAATTTGAAATGACCATTTTACATTTTTGTCAGAAATTATAACATTAGTAAATTCAGCAACTTCAAAATAGCCAGATTTTATATATAGCAATACGGGGTTAGGTTAGCAGGGTAAGAGCATCTCAAACCCTATTGACAAAAGGATTGTAGAACAGTCATCATATAGTCATTATTCATAGCTGCGCGCTTCATTTTTTGACGCAGACTACGCTTGAGACTCTTCTCTTGATTCAG
>NZ_LR213838.1 GCF_900659865.1 Hyella patelloides LEGE 07179 | reverse complement strand
CTTACTGAACTATCACCTTTCTCGATCGCGCTGACTATCTTCTCTCGAAAATCCACCGAATAAGCTTTCATTTACGATCTACTTTTACAATGCTTGATTGTCCCACATTTAGATGCAAACCGCTGTATCATAGGCTAATGTCATCTCATGATTTTCGTCTAGCCGTAGCTGGAAATGGGGATACACCGTGGAATATTCTCGACCAATTGTCTAAAGATAAAAATGAATTAGTTCGAGCAGATGTAGCTTACCACAAAAATACACCATTGAGTACTCTGAGACAATTATTTGGAGATAAAAGTGAGCGAGTTATTACTAGTCTTGCTAGCAATAAAAAGATATCAAACAATTCAAGTTTAGTGTCACAATTGCTTCAAAATAAAAGCGAATCCATTCGTTTGAGACTTGCTCGCAGTAGTCAAACTTCAGAAACTATTCTTGAAGAGTTATCTTTAGATCGAAGTGAGTCTGTCCTTGCTGCTGTGGCAGCAAATACTAATATATCAATGAATAGTTTTATTATTTTAGATCGATGTCAAAGTAGTATTGTTAAAAGGATATTAGCTGAAAATCCAGTAATTGCAGTACTTCCTAGTAAACACGCTTTTTGAATTATTGACTAAATTATAGTAGATTAGAAACTCGACAAATAATTTAGAAGCTAGACAAATTAATATAATATCTTATTGAGTACATAAATCTTAAGGAATTTCACATAATTATTGTGACTTTCTTATGAGTGCCAAAATTGACAAAATATACTTAATAGATAATGAAAGCAATTATTCTCTCTGGTGGTAAAGGAACACGCTTACGCCCTCTTACTTATACTGGTGCGAAGCAACTTGTACCCGTGGCTAATAAGCCGATCCTTTGGTATGGCATTGAATCTATCGTAGCAGCAGGAATTACCGATATTGGAATTATTATTAGTCCCGAAACAGGAGGAGAGGTTAAAGCAAAAACAGGAGATGGTAGTCAGTTTGGGGCTAAAATCACTTACATATTACAAGATGCTCCTTTAGGACTAGCTCATGCAGTAAAAGTAGCCCAACCCTTTTTAGGGGATGCTCCCTTTGTCATGTATCTGGGAGACAACTTGGTAGAAAGTCAGCTAGATTTATTTCTTGATAAATTTAACTCTAGACATTTAGATGCTTTAACCTTGCTTTGTGAAGTAGAAAATCCTACCGCTTTTGGTGTGGCACAAGTAGATAGCACGGGAAAAGTTTTACAATTAATTGAAAAACCGCAAAATCCTCCTTCTAACTTAGCGTTGGTAGGGGTTTATTTATTTTCTCCAGCCATTCATAATGCGATATCCAATATTCAGCCTTCTGCTAGGGGAGAATTAGAAATCACCGATGCAATTCAATATCTAATCAATTGGCAAAAAAATGTCGAATCTTTCCGATTATCGGGATGGTGGCTCGATACAGGGAAAAAAGACGATTTACTAGCAGCCAATCAAATTATTTTAGATAGTTGCTTAGATTTAAGTATCGAAGGTTCAATTGATGAACCTAGTAAAGTAAGTGGTCGAGTACATATTGGTGTGGGGACAAAAATTATCAATAGTACCATTCGAGGCCCTGTAACTATTGGGAAAAATTGCCACATAGAAAACTGCTTTATTGGCCCTTATAGCAGTATTGCCGATGATACTAGCCTGATTGAAGCTGATATTGAGCATAGCGTGGTGTTGAAAGGGGCAAAAATCGTTGATATTAAACAAAGAATAGTGGATAGCTTAATTGGTGAAAGGGCGCAACTCAAGCCCGCCTCCCAACGACCTAAAGCTCTACGCTTCATGATTGGGGATGATTCCCAGATTGAATTAACCTAGGTAGCGTTGTTGATTTGGGTTTTTTCAGGCAAAATAATTTGGTTCGTGGCTTTAAGCCATAAGCTTTAAGCTTTAAGCTCTAAGTTCTTAAGCAATATTATCTTATAAAGTTTCTTTGCGCCTTGGCGACTTTGCGTGAGATTTTTGCGAGCTTCCGAATCTTTACTTCAAATGCTATAAATCCGCTTACCAATAGATATAGCTGTACCAAATGGTTAATTATGACTCCTGAAAAATTTTAAAGTGTGTTATCCGAACAGGATTTAGTATGATGTTACAGCTTGAGTAATTTTATGGATATTTGCCTGGTAAGTGCGTCAAAACCCTTAACTGTTTTCCCTGTTGTGGTTTATGTGAAGCAACGACTAAGATCGCGGAGACTAGGTAATAAAGATTACTGATTTTTTGATGTAAACGCAAATATTAGGCAAAAATAAATGAATAAAGGCAAAATTACCCAATTAGCAAGCAAAATGGGGGGGTAGCCCTAATTAGTGGTATTCTCTCTTTAGGAGTAGCTTCCTCTGCTCAAGCTGTACTGACAACAGGAATATCTAACTTTTCTGGTGGAAGTAATAGCGTTAATGGCTTTACATACGGATTTGGTTTTCAAGCCACAGAAGATTTAACAGTGACTGCTTTGGGCGTATACGATGTGGGTGAAGATGGTCTATTTCTTGAATCAGGTAGAACTGGTGTAGATGTGGGTCTTTGGGATAACTCTGGTACGCTTTTGGGTCAGGTATTGGTATCAGGCGGTACTACTGCACCTATTCTTGATGGTTTTCGCTACGAAAATTTAGGTGCGAGTATCGATTTGACAACAGGTAGTTTTTATCGCGTAGCAGCAGACATGAGGGATATTAATGGTCTAGACTTATTAAGTGGAGCTAATCCTATATCTCCCAATAGAATCAATCCAACACAAACTTACTTTCAATCTAGTTTTTCATTTCCTACGCGGACACGGGACAATCCTGGTCAAGTAGCTTTAGGAGGAAACATTCTGTTTGATAATGCTGCATCCGCTTCAGTACCTTTTGAATTTAGCCCCACTTTAGGTTTATTGTTAGTAGGTGGCTTGTTTGGCGGTCGTCAAATGTATCGCAGTTATCAAAACAAAAAGATCGTTGATTAAATTTCGAGAATAATTTCTAAAACCAATCTTCATTTTTCTTGGTTACGATTTTCTGAGGTGGGCAGCGTTCACCTTTTTTAGTTACTACTAACTTATCTTCTTTACTGCTAAATTGATTGATGTTAAAAATTAAACAAGAAATATAGTGAGTGATTCTCAAATGTCTCGCAACATAATTATTACTGGTGGTGCTGGTTTTATTGGGTCTAATTTTGTGCGTCATTGGTGTCATACCTATGAGAAAGATCGCGTAGTTGTCTTAGATGCTTTAACCTATGCAGGAAATCGGGCGACTATTGCCGATTTAGAACAAACAGCTAACTTAAGATTTGTTGAAGGAGATATTTGCGATCGCGATTTAGTTGATAAACTGTTAGTAGAAGAAAATATCGATACTATTGCTCACTTTGCAGCCGAATCTCACGTGGATCGTTCTATTTTAGGGCCTGGTGCGTTTGTACAAACTAATGTAGTGGGTACTTTTACTCTTTTAGAGGCTTTTCGTCAGCGATGGCTCAAGCAAAACAAACCAGCAGATTATTGTTTTCTTCATGTCTCTACAGATGAAGTTTATGGTAGCCTCGAACCAGACGATCCCGCTTTTAGCGAAACGACTCCTTACAGTCCTAATAGTCCATATTCGGCATCTAAAGCAGGAAGCGATCATTTAGCAAGGGCATATTATCATACCTACGGGATGCCCACTATGATTACTAATTGTTCTAATAATTATGGCCCTTATCATTTTCCTGAAAAGTTGATCCCTCTGATGTGTATTAATATTCTGTTGGGTAAATCCTTACCCGTGTATGGGGATGGGCAAAATATCCGCGATTGGCTTTATGTAGAAGATCATTGTCGCGCATTGGATACGGTGATTCAGAAAGGACAACCAGGAGAAACCTATAACATTGGGGGTAATAACGAGGTTAAAAATCTTGATTTAGTTAAATTACTCTGTGAATTAATGGACGAATTGGCTACAGATATTCCTGTTAAGCCTTCATCCAAGTTAATTACCTTTGTCAAAGATCGTTTAGGACATGACCGCAGATACGCGATCGATGCTACTAAAATTAGTACTGAGTTAGGTTGGAATCCCCAAGTTACTGTAGAAGAAGGTCTGAGAAAAACTGTCCAGTGGTATTTGCAAAATCAACAGTGGTGGCAGCCTTTACTTTCTGAAGAATATCAATCTTATTATCAACAAGTATACAAACGCCTGATGTGAATTAGCGGTGAGACCCCGCGTCGGCGACAGGCCCTAAAGGACTCGCTACGCATCGCGCAAGGGAATGCTCACCAAGACCCTTCGCTTTAAACTTATTAGTTCGTAGCTATAAGCTGTAAGCTATAAGCTATAAGCTAAAGATAAATTCACCTATTTTAGTCTATGGGTATTATTCTCGCTCTTCTCGTAACGCAGACTTGCTTTCTTTTACGATGATTTAGGTTATATCAAAAGTAATTTCAATTCACATTAGACGTATACAAATAAAAAATAAGAGCTTGACCAAAGATCAAGCCCCATCTTGTTTCTACTATATGGTGTTCAAATAGTCTTCAAATATATTTGAGAGCTATCGAGCTATCGACAATTATTTAACTGCTACTTTTGCACCAGCTTCTTCTAATTGCTTCTGAGTTGCTTCTGCATCTTCTTTGGGAACTCCTTCTTTGATTGTTTTAGGAGTATCTTCTACCATTGCTTTAGCTTCTTTAAGACCTAAGCCAGTGATGCTACGTACCACTTTGAGGATCGCGATCTTCTTATCTTTGGGTACTTCTTCAAGAACAACGTCAAATTCAGTTTGTTCCTCTACTTCAGCAGCAGGGCCAGCTTGAGGAGCCATAACTACTCCAGCAGATGCAGCAGCACTAACGCCGAAAGTGTCTTCAATTTGCTTAACTAGATCGGCAGCTTCTAGAAGAGAGAGGGTTTTTAGCTTTTCGAGAATTTCATCTACAGCAGACATTTGTATTACTCCTTAAATTAATCAACAGTTAATAACCAGCTAGACTTACGCAGCAGCTTGGTCTTCTTTTTCGGATATTGCTTTGATACCTCTTGCCACAGATGTCGGAATTTCTTTGACACCCACTGCAATTTTGGTAGCCAATGCGTTAATAGAACCAGCAATTTGTGCGTATAGTTCTTCTTTAGATGGTAAATCGCCCAGTGCTTCGACTTCTTGTTTTGACAAAGCGCGACCTTCCATCACGCCACCTTTTAACTCAGTTTTTTTGGTGGCTTTTTGGAATTCTTTGTAAGCTTTAACAGCAGCACCCACTTCTTCTCCAACGAGCAAGAAAGCAGAGCTATTACTTAGAAATTCCGTCATTGGTTGCCAGTTTTCGTCTCCCTCAACGGCAAGTCCCATTAGCGTATTTTTGGTAACTTTACAGCTACCACCAACAGGACGTAGACGATTACGCAAATCGGTAATTTCGGCTACTGACAACCCTTTATAATCGATGACAAAAGCCATCTGAGCATCGCTCAAGCAAGACTTGAGTGAGTCAATGATTTCTGCCTTATTTTCTCGGGTTCTCCCCATGCGATTGTCACCTCCTTAATTATGGTAGAAATTAATTTTCAACCATGAAACGTGGTGTTATCTTGTACCCATTTAGGGCATCAAAAGAATTTACACCAATAAAAAAGACCTCTAGCTGTTTGCCAGAGGTCATGCCTTATAATTTCTACTTACCACTGCTGTGTATCGTATAGTAAGAGAAATTAAAATTTTATGACATTAGCCTCGGCAGGAAATTAAGCTGATTGCACCTGCTGTCTTCGGTATGAGTTGCCTAAACTTTAAATATTTAGTTGTTCGCCTTCAAAAAATTAACTAAGCTGCTTCTTCTGATTGTAAATCTCTAAGGGCAGAAATATCAACATTAATTGAAGGACCCATAGAGGAAGAAACATAAACGCTACGCCAGTAGCGACCTTTTGCTCCAGAAGGACGATTGCGATCGATAGTTTCTTGTAATGCCTTGAGATTGGCGAGCAAGTCTTCAGCATTAAAAGAAGCTTTACCAAACATAACATGAACAATGCCAGATCGGTCAGCGCGAAATTCTAGTTTACCAGCTTTAAATGCGGAAATTGCAGTCGGTAAATCGGCTGTAACAGTTCCTCCTTTGGGAGATGGCATTAAGCCTTTAGGCCCTAAAACACGACCAAGACGGGCTACTTTGGGCATCATATCAGGAGTTGCAATCAGGATATCAAAATCCATCATGCCTTTTTGAATCTCATCAATTAGTTCTTCTGAACCAAAAATTTCGGCTCCTGCTTCTTCAGCTTCCTTAACCTTTTCTCCGCGAGCGATAACTGCTACTCTAACACTTTGCCCTGTTCCTTTAGGAAGACTAACAGTGGTGCGTATTTGTTGATCTGTATATTTGGGGTCGATTCCCAATCTGATATGAGCTTCCGCCGTTTCATCAAATTTAGCTGTAGCGGTTTCTTTGAGTAAGTTTAGGGCTTCTAGAGGCTCGTAGGCTTTATCTACATCTACTTTCTCTAACAGTTCCCTCATTCTACGGGATTGTTTTTTTGGCATTTAATTCTCCTTGGGTATTTAGCGAAGCAATAGCTTCTCCCCTGTTAGTTAATTGGATAAGTTTAGTTAGCTATGGCAACGCCCATATTTTTAGCTGTTCCCGCAACAATTTTCATTGCTGCGTCAATGTCATTAGCATTGAGGTCAGGCATTTTGGTTTCAGCTATTTCTTTTAGTTGAGCTTGAGTAATGCTGGCTACTTTCTGTTTGTTGGGTTCACTAGCACCTTTTTCGATTCCTGCTGCTTTTTTAATTAGTACTGAAGCAGGAGGAGTTTTAAGGATGAAGGTAAAACTTCGATCTTCATAAACTGAGATTTCTACAGGAATAACCAGTCCTACTTTATCGGAGGTTTTGGCATTGTATTCTTTACAGAATGCCATAATATTTACACCATGTTGACCTAACGCAGGACCAACAGGAGGTGCAGGGTTAGCTTTTCCCGCAGGTAAAGCTAATTTAATCAGTGCAACAACTTTTCTGGGCATTATTTAATTTGGTTTTTCGACTTGATTGAATTCCAATTCTACTGGAGTGTCTCGTCCAAAGATCGATAACAAGGCTTTAAGCTTGCTTCTTTCTGGGCTGACTTCGATAACTTCCCCATCAAAGTCTTTAAATGGACCAGAGAGTACGGTAATTTTATCTCCGATTGCCATATCGACTTCGATTACTGGCTCTTGTTCTCCTGCTTGCTTAAAGATGCGCTCGACTTCGCCTGGAGAGAGAGGTAAAGGTTTAACATGACCCCTACCTCTTCCATAACTGCGCTTTTGTTCCGCACCGACAAAGTTAATGACGTTGGGAGTGTTTTTTACTGCTTGCCAAGCGTCATCATCCATAATCATGCGAACAAGTACGTAACCAGGGAAGACTTTTTCTTGACCGTGCTGACGAGAGCCATCTTTGCGAATTGTAACTTTGGCTGCTTGAGGTATTTGCACCTGCAATACACGGTCTGTGACATCTAGGGTTTGAATACGCTGTTCTAAGTTAGTTTTGACTCTTTTTTCACAACCAGAAGCCACCTGAACAGCATACCAACGAGGCTTACCTAGAGTAACTTTAGGTTTTTGATTTTCGTTGTCTTGTAGTAAATCAGAACTATTATCCATTAGAATATTCTACCTGAACCCCAAGAGAAGAGGTTATCCACTAAGTAAATTACTAGAGAAACCAAGACTACCATTGAAAGTACGGCAGCCGATTCACTTAATAGCTGTTGACGCGAGGGCCAAACTACTTTTGTCAATTCTTCTTTTGTTTCATCAACGAATTTATTTAGACTGCTATTATCGCCTGTTTCTTTGGTGTTGACTACTGTTTTTTTTACCGCTTCCTTCTTTGCCAAAGCTCTCTACCCCCTAAGATATATACTTATAAATATATACTTATATTTTGTAATTGTAATAATCTAACGATTTTGTTGGCTGGCGATGAGCTTGCCAATTCAAGCTCTATAAATAAGCTTAATGCTTAATGTAAAATTTTTTAATACTATTGAATCAATTGATAATAAAAACTCAAATTATTAAAGTAGACTTTTTATAGTAGTTGCTCAAGCCACTAATTATTGATAGTCAGACTTATCAAAGTATTTAAGAATTATTTTTGTTTTTAAAGGCTACGCGCCCTGAAGGACTTGAACCCTCGACATCCGGTTTTGGAGACCGACGTTCTACCAACTGAACTAAGGACGCATTATGATTTAGGCTTAGCTAAATTCAACTAAGCAATTCTTACCTTTATCATACCCTACTGTGGGAGCTTTTTGTGAGTCATCTCCAGAAATCATTTATTTCTGATTATCAAGTTATCAAGAACGATCAAAACGCTGTTTAATACGAGTAGCTTTACCTACACGATCGCGTAAATAATATAGCTTGGCACGGCGTACTTTACCACGACGCTCAATTTTAATATGAGCCACGATAGGAGAGTGAATTAAAAATACTCTTTCGACACCTACACCTTGGAAGATACGGCGAACTGTAATAGTTTCATTGATCCCACCATTACGCATAGCTATGACAGTACCTCTGTAGGGCTGTATCCTCTCTTTGGTTCCTTCTTTAATTCTGACTCCAACTTCTACACTGTCACCAACATATATTTGAGGCAGATCGGATTTAATATGTTTTGCCTCAATAGAACGAATTATGGCTTCTGCATTCATAACTAAATTAAAAACTCACGATTCACCATAATAACTTTTTTAGTAGTGTAGGACAAGGGTTTATTAGTTTTTGGCGTGAGTAATTAGTTGTTCGTAGTTAATTCTATAGTTTGAGGATTTTGTGGAATACCATTGGTAACTTTTTCGTATAAAGATTCGGTTTCACAAATTAGCTGAGTAAAGAGGGAATGGATCTTCTGATTGTAGAGAGACTTCTTATATGTGGTTTGTCGTTTCATTTTTAAAGTGAAATTAAAAAAAATATGTGACATCACAAAAATAAATGAAGAATCTAGGATTGAATGTGATTTTAGTCACAAGGCTGCTAGCAAATACTTAGTCGCTTTTAAAGATTCAGTAATTAATTACTAATGAAATATGAAGGAAATCAAAAGTTGCGAATTGAGTCTGACTGAGCTATTTTCTCAGCACCTTGCACCATAGCATCAATTTCAGCTTGCGACCAAGTACGAGGATGTTGACAATTATGAGCAATCAAAAGTCCCCATAAACCTTTTGCAGTTAGGATAGGGACTACCAAATTGGCTTTGACTTGTAAGTTGCGTAAAAAATCCCGATGACAATCTGCGATCGCTGATGTGTCAATATCAGGTATGGCACTAATTCTGTGCGCTTCGTAAAGACCAGCATATTCTTGATTAAAGCATTCATCAGGCCCAGTAGAGCCAAAAATAGAGTATTTTTTGTCACTGAGAGATTCAAAAGTGACTTGTCCTTCCCATTTGCCGTAAAAATAGTAAATAACTACGCGATCGCTATTTACATAGTTTCTTAAGCTATCTGTTGTGCTTTGTACTAAAGCATCTCTACTCAAATTTTGAGCAAGACGATTAGACACTTCTCTTAAATCGAAATTTGCCATAATAATTGATTTTTAAGTTTATTTTCTCAAAGAAGAGGAATAAATAATGAGTTAGTTTTTAATGAAGTTTTTCAACTACAAGCAATTACAGGCAATCAATAATAAAGCTCAAATAAAGGGATTTATCCCATATTTTTTCTTCATGTTTACACACTCAGACTAAAGTATAAAAATAAAACGGCTTTTCTTTTAAGGTAATTTAGATTATTTTAACTATTTTTAAGGTAAGTATAGCTACTAAGACTACTTTCATAGTTTTGTAGTAACTTTTGTGCTTCTTCAAGAGAAAGACGGTTATTTTGTAATGCGATTTCTGTACGACAGCGCATTGTTTCTCTTAAATCTTCAGAGTTATATTGCACGTGGTTAAGTACTTCTCGAACAGTGTCACCTTTGACAACATACTTAATCCGATAGCCTTTGGTAGTAGCTTGAATATGGACGAGGTTGGTATCACCAAAGAGATTATGCAGATTACCCATAGTTTCTTGATATGCACCCACAAGAAACATTCCCAAATAATAGGGTTGTTGGTTTAGAGGATGAAGCTCTAAAACAGGCTTAGTATCTCTTAAATTGATAAAAGTATCTAGTTTGCCATCACTATCACAAGTAAGATCGGCAATGATTCCTCTAGCAATGGGTTTCTCTTGCAGACGATGAATCGGCATCAGGGGAAATAGTTGATTAATCGCCCAAGAATCGGGTATTGATTGGAATATAGAGAGGTTGGCATAATAAATTGATGCCATGATTTGTTCCAAGTCTTTTAATTCATCGGGTATATAATTTCGTTGTTCGGGATGAGATTGGTTAATATTGTGGATTATTTGAGCAATTTTACAGCAACAAGCCCAGTAGAGCTTTTCTGCTCTAGCTCTTTCTGTAAGACTAAAGTAGCCTAAATTAAAGAGATTAAAAGCTTCTTCGCGGAATTGAATCGCATCGTTATAAGTCTCTTGATAGTTATTGAGATCGATAGAGTTATAAGCTTCCCAGAGATTGCGAATAATCAGATGTTCCGATTCTTGTAAGGGTTGGGGAGTGGTAACAGAAACTTGATTAGCACTCAGAATATCGAAAACGAGTACTGATTGATGAGAAGCGATCGCTCTTCCACTTTCACTAATAATAATTGGATGGCTTACTTGACCCATATCGCAAGCATCTTTGAGTTGTGCCACGATATCATTAGCATAGTTTTGCATATTGTAGTTCTTGGAAGCAGGAAAATTACTTTTTGAGCCATCGTAATCAACTGCTAAACCTCCACCTACATCGATGTATTGCATATTCCCTGTGGTTTTTGCCAGTTGCACATAAATTTGACTAGCTTCGCGGATCGCATTTTTAATCACTGCAATGGAAGAGATTTGTGAACCAATATGAAAATGAAGCAGTTGCAAACAATCTCGCATACCAGTAGTTTTTAACTTGTTAACCACATCAACAATTTGCGGAATAGTAAGTCCGAACTTAGCGCGATCGCCTGTAGATGTTCCCCAACGTCCCGATCCTTGAGTATTTAGTTTTGCCCTAACCCCTAAAATAGGTTTAATAGCTAGCTTTTGGCTAATTTCCCACGCAAGATCGAGTTCTTGGGGTTGTTCAATCACAATAATAATTTTTTGCCCTAATTTGGTAGCTAGTAAGGCGGTTTCGATATATTCTCGATCTTTGTAACCATTACAAATCAGTAGCGGTTGATAATCGCCATCAGGCTCGGTTTCTAGAGCAGCCAAAGCAATCATTAATTCTGGTTTTGAACCAACTTCTAAGCCGAAATTATAGGGCTTACCGTAGCGTACTAAGTCTTCTACTAAATGACGATTTTGATTACATTTGACAGGAAATACACCCTGATAAATACCAGAGTAATTATATTTTGCGATCGCTGTTTGCATACAGGCAACTAATCTCGCAATACGATCTGATAAAATTTCTGAAAAGCGAATCAACAAAGGTAAACCGATATTTCTTTTTTGTAGAGATTGCACCAATTCATAGAGATCGATAGTAACCTCGGAAGATGGATATTGAGGTGATACAGTAATATTTCCTGCTTCATTAACTGAAAAATAAGGCTCCCCCCAACCTTCAACACCATAAAGCTGTTTACTATCTTCAATTGTCCAAGAGCTATTGTTGGTTACTTGTTGCGCTTTCGTCGAAGCGGGGTCGCACTTCTCGTTGCTTGCTGCTCGTTGTTCTTGGTTCATTGTTCGTAGTTAATGGCTTGTAACGAATTTTTCTTGTCTACCTTATCTTTTTTGTTGCTCGTTCCTTTTTCCTCCTTCCTTCTTCTTAGTGGATTCACTATACTAAATTAAAGATATTTACAAAACAAAACATAACTTAAAGTGTCAGTATTTCTTTTACTGGCAACCAGCAATGATTCCCTTTATTGAGTGATTAAACAGTTTATTCATGCAATCAACCTCTAATTTAGCTCTATTAATCCCAGATTCTCTGACTAAGTTTGCTTATCAAGCTTTTCAAGATGGAAAAAAAGCATTTGGTGTCGCACACAAAACCATCAGCGATAGCTTAACCGATTTAGCACTTCCAGATAAAAGAGATCGCACTCAACCCTTATCGCCTGAAACTTTATTAAAACTACAAAATCAATCCAAGCAGTTAGAAGAAACTGACTGGAAAGATTCTCAAGCAGGTGTTTATCCTAGTCAGGTATTGTTTGATAACCCTTGGCAAGATTTCTTTCGTTATTATCCCGAAGTTTGGCTTGATATGCCTAAAATTTGGTCGCGAATTCAAGCCAAAGAGTATCAAGCATTTGATTCTAAGATCGATCGCGAAGGTTACCCCAGTTACTACTTACAAAACTTTCACTATCAAACCGACGGTTATTTAAGTGATTTATCGGCTAATCTTTATGATTTGCAAGTGGAAATTCTGTTTAATGGTTCAGCCGATGCCATGCGGAGACGCATTTTAAAGCCCCTCAAAGAAGGCTTACAAGCTTTTACTGATGTTCTTCCCCAACAAACTCGTATTTTAGATGTCGCTTGCGGTACAGGAAGAACTCTCAGAATGATTCGCGCTGCGTTCGATAAAGCTAAATTGTTTGGTACAGACTTGTCTCCTGCTTATCTCAGAAAAGCTAATCAACTATTATCGGAAATTCCTGGGGAATTACCTCAATTGCTACAAGCTAATGGGGAAGACTTACCTTATCTTGATAACTATTTTCATGGTGTAAGTTCTGTCTTTTTATTCCACGAATTACCACCCAATGCAAGACAAGCAATAATTGAAGAGTGTTTTCGTGTTTTACAACCAGGGGGTACTTTTGTCATTTGTGATTCAATGCAGGAAGTAGATGCTCCTGATTTTCAGGTGATGATGAGTAATTTTCCTGTTTTATTCCATGAACCCTATTACAGAAGTTACACCACTGATAACATTGAGGAGCGTTTAGAAAAAGCTGGCTTTACTAACGTTAAAATTGAAAATCATTTTGTTAGTAAATATTGGGTAGCAACTAAACCTGCTGTTTAGTTTTTAGATAGATTAAGGCGATCGCACATAAAATATTGGCGATCGCCTAACCAACAAAATCTAGCGCACACCTCGATCTCCCCCTCCCACTCTCTTAAAAGGAAGCAGTATCTAGATATACAGAAAGCTTCCGTCTAATAAATAGTTGGGCTGCTTAAGTTATCGGTGAAAGCGGTATGTCGATGTAAGTGTGCTAACCAAGAGGTAAAATCGTGAGTCGAATTGTTGTCACCACAATTGGAAGTTTAGGCGATCTGCACCCCAAGATTGCGCTCGCGCTCGAATTACGCAAGCGCGGTCATATTGTTATTTTCGCGACACACAAAGGATATCAAGCCAAAATTGAAGCCTTGGGGTTTGAGTTTCACGAGATGCGCCCCGACGGAACAGACGATCCTTCAGAAATAGCAAGAATGACTGACTCAAAAACAGGTTCGGAATACGTCGTCCGTAATTGGCTGCTGCCAAACTTGCGTGAAACCTATACCGACTTGTTGAACACTGCAAGAGACGCAGACTTTATCGTTGCTGGAGAAATAGTTTATGCTGCTCGATTAGTGGCTGAAAAATTAGGGATTCGGTGGGCATCCTCTGCGCTTCAACCGTTCTCGTTTTTCTCGGCTTACGATCCGCCCGTTCTTTCAGTTTTTCCATTTTTGGCGAAGCTGCGTCCATTGGGTGTAACAGTCAATCGTGGTGCGATCGATTTTGCTAAATCTGTCACTAAATCTTGGGCAGAACCAATTCACCAACTGAGAAGAGAACTGAAATTACCCGAACTTGCTGGTAATCCTTTAGTTGACGATAAATTTTCTCCCTATCTCGTCCTGGCAATGTTCTCTTCAGTATTGGCAAAACCCCAACCTGATTGGGCTGCGAACACTGTCATGACTGGATTTACATTTTATGATGGCGATCGAGATCGAGCAGAACTCACCCCTGAACTCCAGCAGTTTTTAGATGCAGGTGAGCCACCTCTTGTATTTACATTAGGTTCTGCTAATGTCTTAAATCCTGGTGTCTTTTACCAGGAAAGTATTCAAGCAGCAACACAGTTAAACCGTCGTGCTGTTTTGCTAATGGGTGCAAACACGCTTCCAGAAAACCTTCCAAAGGACATCATTGCCACAAACTACGCGCCCTACTCGAAAATTTTTCCTCATGCTTGTGCGATCGTGCATCAGGGTGGAATCGGAACCACTGCTCAAGCCCTTCGAGCGGGTAGACCGACGCTTATCATGCCTTACACATACGACCAACCTGATAATGCTGCACGAGTTAAACGATTAGGAACTTCTCGCACGATTCTTCGCCAGCAATATTCAGCATCGCGAGTTGCGAAGGAGTTAAGTGAATTGATCGGAGATCCAAGTCATGCAGCGAAATCAGCAGAAATCGGGCGTATGGTACAGGCGGAAAATGGTGTAAGTGTAGCATGTGACGCAATTGAGAAACAGCTTTAACAAAGCTAATTAACATCAACTGTTGATTTTATAAGACTTAATTTCGAGTACTGGCCCAATTGCAGCCATCGTCATGATATCTTCTCTGATCGTACCTTCTATAGTGACAGAGGATAAGGGTTGGGATAATTCTGAAGGGGGGTCTTTTAACTCATAAGTTGTACCATCTGTGGCTACTAAAGCCCATACTCCAAAGCCAAAACCTTTTTGTTCAATATTTCCTGTAACTGAAATACTCATATTTATCAACTCTTATTGTGAAGAAAAAAGGGAATAAAGTACTCTTTATCCCTGTAGTTAAAATACTTAAATTGGAAAAGCTGAGATTAGCCATCAGTTACTAGTTAGTTGTTAGTTAAACAGTCAGAGACTAACTACCTATAGAGCGATTTTGATAACTGGTTATTGAAACCGATGACTAATAACCGATCACTTTTAAACTGCTTCGATATTCTTTTCACCAGTACGAATCCGTACAATTTCATCTATAGGATAGACAAATATCTTACCATCACCGATTTCTCCTGTTCTGGCAGCACCTATAATTTTATCAACCACCATATCTACTTGATCGTCTTCGATGACTATTTCAATTTTAAGTTTTTGTAAGAACTCTACTGTGTATTCTGAGCCTCGATAACGCTCTGTTTGACCTTTTTGGCGACCAAAACCCCTGACTTCAGAGACAGTCATTCCTACAACTCCAGCATTAACCAAAGCGATTTTAACTTCGTCTAATTTAAAAGGACGGATGATTGCTTCAATTTTTTTCAATTTAAAATCTCCTCATTGTATTTAAAACAAGTGTAGCTATCGTACGTAACTTATTTATAAAGCGAGGCGGGCTTCTTAGGAAGCCCCAAAAAGAAAAATTTTGTAAAAGTTGCTAGTTTAAGGAACCAGGAAAAGAGAAATAGGGAAGAGAGAGTAATTGCCAACTCTATAGTCAGATGGTTGGTAAATAGAGCAAAGGTTGTTGATTAATTATTGTTGCTTGCTGTTTGCTGATTACTAATTACTGCTAAAGGAAGAATAACACTGACATGAGTATTTTGATTTACTGTACTATCGATTAAAAGATTGCCTCCGTGGAGTTTGGCTAAATCTTGAGAAATCACTAAACCCAAACCAAAACCTTGTTGTTCGTAGATTAAACGGTCAAATTGTATTCCTAAACCAATGCTAGAAATTTGTTCTGAAGTCATTCCTCGACCATAATCTGCGATCGCTAAAATGAACTGATTGTCTTCAATTTTTGACGTTATTTTAATGGGAGTTCCATTAGGAGAAAATTTACAAGCATTATCAATTAATTCGGTGACTAATTTGGTGAGACTATGAGAGCTTATTTGTACGGAAGCGTCTTCTAAATCTAGTATTAAGTCTGATTGACGAGAATATTTTTTACTTTGTTCGACCACAGTTTTAGCGATCGCCTTTTTAACATCGGAAGTCTGACTATCTCTTAAATGAGCAATTTTAAGCGCGTCACAAGCAATAGATTGTAGTTCAGAATACAATAGAAAATTATGGATTAAATGAGATAGCCTTTTTCCTGAAGTATTAATACAGTTGAGCATTTCTTTAATAATAATCGGCTCAAGGGTATTTTGATTTTTATACAGCAATTCTGATGCTGCAATAATCCCTGTTAAAGCAGTACGCATTTCATGGGGTAAAGAAGTCGTAATGCTGTAGCGTAGCTGTTCTAATTCTTGTTGCGAGTCTTTGAGTAAAGTCTGATTTTTTTGTAATCTAGCAGAAATTGCAGCTTCAATATCGAGCAAATAATATGGTAAAAATAAAATATCGTCTGCACCCATTTCCATCGCTTGACGGTGTTGCTGACGATTAAAGCTCCTGCCTAATAAAATAAAGGGTATTGTTGCTGTTTGCCGATCGGCTTTTAGTTTTTGCAACATAGCAAAACCGTCTACATAAGAAGATTCGACTGGACAAACAATGGCATCAAAATTAGTTTTTTGAACCAGATTTAAGGCTGTCTTCTGATCTTCTGCAATAGTTAACTGATGATGGTACCGAGCAAAAAACTGTCGTGCTTCTTGACAGTCTTGTGAATTACTCGTTACAAGTAAGATGTTAGTCCCGTTCATGAGAAAGTAGTTAGGGAAACAAAAGCAAAATTAATAAGAGTCGGATTGTTCCTTGGAGCTTCTGGAAAAACAATTTTTCACTGCCAACAAAAATAATTCTCTATCCTTTACAATGCTATTGTTTCTAGGGATTTCTGGTCATCAGCACATTAACGTAATTTTATTCATTGATTTTTTGTAAATACCTATAGAATTCTTTAATATTATAAAATTTATGGTTTTAACGACAAATATTGCTAACTCGATTAATTTTTCACACATTCGTCCCGAAATTCGTGATTTGCAGACTCAATTAGTAACCTGGCGACGTAATATTCATCAAAAACCAGAATTAGGCTTTCAAGAACACATAACGGCTGCTTTAGTTAGTCAACAACTTAGCGCATGGTCAATTCCCCATCAAACATCTGTTGCCAAGACTGGTGTTGTAGCGATAATTGAAGGAAATCAGCCAGGAAAAGTCATCGCTATTCGTGCGGATATGGATGCTTTACCCATTCAAGAAGCCAATGAAGTCAGCTATCGATCGCAACACGATGGTAAGATGCACGCTTGCGGACACGATGGTCACGTAGCGATCGCTCTTGGGACGGCTTACTATCTCAATCAACACAAAGAAAAACTCTCAGGTACAGTCAAAATCATCTTTCAACCCGCAGAAGAAGGGCCAGGGGGAGCTAAACCCATGATTGAGGCTGGTGTACTCAAAAATCCTGATGTAGATGCCATTATGGGGCTACATCTTTGGAATAATCTACCTTTGGGTACGATAGGCGTTCGGAGCGGGGCTTTAATGGCAGCAGTGGAGTGTTTTCGCCTGCATATCTTTGGTCAAGGTGGTCATGGTGCAATGCCAGATCAGACTATTGATTCTATTGTCGTGGGTTCGCAAATTGTCAACGCTTTACAGACTATTGTGGCTCGTAATATTAACCCTTTAGACTCGGCGGTGGTTACAGTAGGAGAATTTCACGGCGGTACGGCTCTTAACGTGATTGCCGATAGCGTAACTATGAGTGGTACGGTACGTTATTTTAATCCTCAGTTAGAATCTTTTATCGGTGAAAGGATTGAATCAATTGTGGCAGGAATTTGCCAAAGCCACGGTGCAACCTACAAATTAGATTATTGGCAACTCTATCCCCCCACTATTAACCATCCAGAAATGGCTCAATTAGTGGCATCGGTAGCTAATGAGGTGGTAGAAACTCCTCTGGGAGTAGTCCCCGAATGTCAAACTATGGGAGGAGAAGATATGTCTTTCTTCTTACAGCAAGTCCCTGGTTGTTACTTCTTCCTCGGTTCAGCCAATAGCGATCGCGGATTGGCATATCCTCATCACCATCCCCGTTTTGACTTCGATGAAACTGCATTAGGTATGGGAGTGGAAATATTTGTGCGTTGTGTCGAAAAGTTTTTACAAAATTATTAAACTTATCCCACGCACAAATGACGTGGGATTTCGCGTTAATTGATAAGAAGTGGTTACACAGTATAAAATATTATTAATTAATTAATTGAGAAAAATTGACAAACCACTGGTTTACTTCTGCAATTTTTCAGGTTGCTCACCCCTACCAACAAATAATTATTTAATTATCTTAAGAATTTGCACTTATTTTTTGCACAGTAACTTCAAGCTGGGCGAGCTTGCCTAATGCTTCTCCTAAAGCTGATTTCTGTTGTTCGATTATTTCTTGCTGTTCCTTGATGGCTTCTACTAGAACGGGGGTCAGACGGGAGTAATCAAGGTATTTGTAGCCTTCTGAGTCAGTAGAGACAACTTCTGGACAGATATTTTCTACCTCCTGACCAATGAAACCAACTTGCGGTTCTTCGTCAAATCCATGATTGGGAAAAGCTTCTTGATTCCACTGATAGCGCATACCGTGCATCGATAGAACTTTGTTGAGGGAATCTGCTAAGGGTTCGATATCTGTTTTGTACCGCAGGTCAGAACATGCTCCAATGCTGCCAGTGTGGCAAATATTGCCTACTACATGGAGTCTTTCAGTTGGACTTGTTGTTCCAATGCCAACATTACCATTATCATCATTGATAAACAGTCGGTTAGTTCCCCCAGTCACAGAGTTGGAATTTACAGTTAGATTGCCACTGTTATCAACATATAAGTTCCAAAGCTCAGCAACATTATCATTCTGTAGTCCTAGGCGACCTACAACATGCAAGGGTGCGGCGGGGTTTTCGATACCAATCCCCACGTTGCCATCCCCAGCAAAGGGATTAAAGACAACGTGGTTTCCTGTTCCGCTTGCCTTGATAAACAAGCTATTTGTGGAAGTTTCAATATCAATCTCTGAACCGTCTGCTCTCAAGTCGAGAATTTTTCCGCCATTTTCTAGGCGAACGCGATTGCCCTGGACATGCAACCTTTGAGCAGGATTAGTTGTAGCAACACCTACATTTCCAGTATCATCATTAATAGTAATTCTGGTATTACCACCACAGTTTTCAGCATTTGACTTGAAATCTAAATTTCCGTTTGGTTCAAGGCAGATATTAAATCGCTCTCCACCATTATCGAGATTCAGTACATTAGCCATAATTGTAATTCTCCTAAAAAAGGTTATTATTCAAACCTAATATTAAATATGTTTCCAAATACATTTTGAAAACAATACGACGATCCGCGTATAAGATTATGACGAAATTGAAACAAGCGATTCTTGGAGTAGCCCTAATCTTTCCAGGGCAAACATCACAGCAGCCGTTCTGGTTTGTACTCCCAGTTTCGCGTGAATATGCTCTAAGTGTTTTCGCACTGTTCCTTCACAGCAACCCAGTACTTTGGCGATTCCAGCATTGCTTCGATCTTTGGCAACCCAGAATAGAACCTCAGCCTCGCGTTTAGTAAGTCCTAGTAATTCTAGAGAAGAAATTGAGAAGGATTTTAGTTCTTGTTCTTCTAAAAGTATGAGATATTGCTCCCTGATTAGATTGGAACTAAGACGAATGAGCAATTGCTTTCCTGCTCGCTCGATGTGTAACGGAAAACAGGAGGATGGAATTTTGCCCTTGGATATGAGTAACGAAATCTGATGTTTGAACCAATGTTGCAAAGATTCTGGCAATGAGCATGATTCACAATGGGGAAAATAATGGCTTAGCAGTTGTTCTCCTCGTTGAGTCAAGGACTTTACCTGAGCCTCATGTGTCACAACGATTACACCTAGCCGATCGAAAACTTGCTTCAGTTGTGTCAATATTTGTTGCTCTTTTTTATCTGTAGGCGCAATTTCATCTGTCTGCATCAATACTTGATGCACTAGGTTCAGAAAACATTGCTCACACTCGGTAAAATATAGGCGATCGCAAATCAACGAAATCTTTTGGTTTAGTATCATACACTTATACTTTTTTGCTATTCAAAAAATTACCCATCTTGCCATAGGAACAGTAATTAATATCGTTTTACCGCTCCTCGCTTCAATCATCATCGATTGACGATATACAATAGGAGAGTTTTGAATGCTGTAGCCTTGATATGTTGCCTAAAATCTAACCTGTTTGAAAATTGGGCAAATCCAGAGGGTTTTTACCCCTAAGCGTTTAAGATCGGCAATCTTAATTAATACAATCAAATTGAGCGCAAAAAATAACAAATCGGCTACTTATGAGTAGATTATGGATTGTCAAGAAAAGCAAGATTTATAGTTTATTATTTTGATTTAACCGTCTTTTTAAAACTAAACAAACATTATGAGGAATTTGTGTGCGATTACAGATGTTAAATAAGTTTACTATGAGCAATTAAATTACTAATAGTAAACTTTGTTTTAGATAGGATACAGACTATACTGAGGCTTTGAGCTTATTTATTATAGTCGCGATCTCGCAGAGCCAGCTACCGCTGTCCGCACTAATTTTCCATTCAATCCAAGTTAGATGGCATTTACTTAAAGAGTTCTATAAAACTATTTTGACTCCAATCTTTCTTGATTTTTGTTTTCTGCAATCTCTTTTCCTACAGTTACGTTTAATTGCTCACCGAGTAACATAACTAGAGAACTTAAATAAAGCCATAACAACAGTACAATAGCCGTCCCTAATGCTCCATAAACTTTGTTATAAACCCCTACATGAGAGACATAATAACGAAATGCAGCAGAAACGATCGCCCAAAAAATAGCAGCTAAAATTGCTCCTGGCATTAAAGGAGTACGGGGAGGACGACAACTACAGCCAAAATAATAGATAAAAGCAAAAGCAAAAGCGACTATTCCTAAACCCATGGGGAAACTTAATAATCGCCAAATACTTACTAAAAAAGTACTCAGTGTTTGCTCAACATTAAAATTCACAATTAAACTTTGAACAAAAATAAAAATCGAATAAACTAACTGGACAAAAATAATACCAACGCCAATTATAATTGTGATTACAATATTTTTTTCTTCTGAGTTTTGTTGTTTTTTTCTCTGTTGTTGAATTTGATAAATAGTGGATAATGTAATAATAACAATAGCAAAAATAGTAATAATACTAAATATTTTCCAGGTTAACAATAATAATTGTCCCCAATTTTGCTGTAAAGCTATTCTTAAGAGTAAATCGCCAATTATCAACAAAAAACAGGCTGTAATCAATAAAAAGATTGTGCCAATGGTTAATAAGATAGCAATTATTTTATTTTTCCAGAAAGGTCTACGTTTTGTAGAAGGTACTTGATTAATATTATCTATGGCATTAATAGCTGAACCAATAACCCCTGAAATAATCCAAATTGCAGCAATAAAGCTTAAAGAAAACCAACTTTTTCCCTGAGAAACTTTAACTTCTTCCGTAAAATTAATTAACAAATTCCAGACTTGCTTGGGTATTATATCAGCAAACCGAATTGCCAAATCGCCTAAAGTTGTAGCAACAGAATTTTCAAATAAACTAATTGCTGTTAAGACGGTAATAATCGCTGGGAAAAAGCCTAACATAGCGTTAAAAGCCATTTCTGCCGACAAACCACTTAACCGCTTACTAATAGTTTGAGCGATTGTTTTACGTACTATTTGCCAATTGAGATAGCCTAAAAAACGAATAAAATCAAGCATTTAGATTTAGGCAGAAGCAACTAAAGCTGATTGTGCAATTCATGATAACTCGGTAATATGCGATCGGGGTTGTCTTTTTTGAAAACAGAAAAATTCTTCAAATTAGCAACGCCCAATTATTTTTCCTCCATTATAATCAGACAAAAAAATAGCTGAAACCTGAAACTTATCAGCTTCGGAATTCAGCATTTGTAAATTATTGTCAGTTTGTTAACTACCAGCTAGACTTGACTACTCCAGGTAGCAAACCTTCATGGGCCCATTCTCGCAACACGTTACGAGATAGACCAAAATCACGATAGTAAGCTCTAGGTCTTCCAGTTACCCAACAACGATTACGCTTACGGCTAGGTGCGCTGTTACGGGGTAATTTTTGGATTTGACGATGAATTGCCAGTTTTTCAGCAGGGTTAGTAGCTGTGCGGAATTCTTCTTTTAATTCTGCTCTTTTAGCTGCATATTTTTCTACTAGACGAGCGCGTTTCTTTTCACGCTCAATCATGCTTTTCTTTGCCATAAATCTTATTTGTATCAATACATTAAATACACAGTCTCCCATTGTACCCCGAATTAAAAGTCGATCGCAATTTTGTTTACTTTAAGTCAGTGATTTTGGAAGCTGAAGGGCAAAGATCGGCTAACTGACAATCAGCACAATTAGGTTTGCGAGCTTTACAGATGGCTCTACCGTGATAAATAATCCGAATCGAGTAGTTTTCCCAATCTGGCTGAGGCAAAAGTTTCATTAAATCCCGTTCAATGTGAATTGGGTTGTCATTTTTAGTCAGCCCTAGGCGATTGCTGAGTCGTTTAACGTGGGTGTCTACAGTAATACCTTCAATAATGCCAAAACCATGAGCCAATACTACATTAGCAGTTTTGCGGGCTACTCCTGGTAACTGTAGTAATTCTTTCATCGTATGGGGAACTTTTCCCTTAAATTCGGTGATAATTTTGTGACAAGCACCCTGAATATTTTTGGCTTTATTACGATAAAAACCTGTAGAGCGAATCAGGGTTTCTAATTCTTCACGATTAGCACCAGCTAAAGCAGGAGCATCAGGAAACTTGTTAAATAATGCAGGAGTAACTTTATTTACCCGCTCATCAGTACATTGAGCAGAGAGAATAGTAGCTACCAATAATTGCACAGTAGTTTCATAATCCAGGCTACAAGTAGCATCAGGATAGAGAATCTTTAGCTGAGATAAGATAGCTAATGCTCTTTGTTTCTTTCTGGTGATAGTCACGATAGCAATTTATAGCTGGTAGCTGATCCTAAATCCTGTTCGTGTGGGTTACTTAAATGTTGAGGGAGCTAAAAGTGTTCTTGATCGACAATAATTGAAATTTCAAGATATCTTTGTCATGGGGATTTAGTATAACAGGCGTTAGTGAATCAAGGTATGATTTTTAAATTTTCATATTGTACTCTTCTTAAAAAAGCTTAAAGCTTAGAGCTTAGAGCTACGAACAGAAACATTGAGCAAGGAAGCCCGTCGCCCTAAAGGATACACCTTCGGATAAGGTTTCCTCGACATGGGCAAGTCTTGCTTTTGTACGTCATACATCAAATTACCAACGCCTTATAACAGAGACATTATGGAAAAGGTGAGGCACACCCCACCCTATTCACACACTATACTTACTCAAATTTGATACTACTGAAATAATTCTTGGAAGAAAGCCAAGTTAACTGTATCTCGCACGATCAGAAAGACACTCAAGCCTAATAGTAAAACCATTCCTGTTTGCATGATGCTATTTTGAACCTTGTTAGGTAAGGGTTTTCCTCTCACACCTTCTACCAATAAGAATGCTAATTGACCACCATCTAAAGCAGGAAGGGGCAAAATGTTAATGATTGCCAGGTTAATGCTAATCAATGCTCCGAATTGAAAGAGGTTATTGATGTCATTACGAGCTAATTCTGCGCCTACGGAGACAATTGCTACTGGTCCTGCTACTTGTTCGGCACTTTCTTGAAAGTTGCTAATTAGCTGCCAAAAACCTTGACCAATCAGTAAAGCGATTCTTTGATACTCTTTTGCTCCCGCAGTGCAGGCTTCTACTACATTAGAAGTGGTATGGCGGATTACTTCTCCGTTGGGGGCTAACATAACACCGATTTTTCCTTTTCCCTCTTCATCTACTTGGGGAATTACTTTAAGGTAAATTTTTTCGGTTTCACGTTGAACAGTTAATTCTAAAGATTGTTGAGGAGAGTTTTGAATAACTTCTCTAAGAGTACTTAAAGATTCGGGAGATTTGCCTAAATCACGATCGCCCGCTTGTAAAACAATATCTCCTGCTTGAATTCCTGCTTCAACAGCAGCCGAACTGCTATCTTCTATAATCTGAGGCACTAACACCCCTGCATTATAGTTAATTTCTTGAAAACCAATGGTCATCGACTGACCTACTAAAAGAAAATAAGCAAAAATTAGATTGGCAATGACTCCTGCACTAATTACAATTGCTCGGTCTAAAATAGGACGATTACGCAATAAATCAGGATCGTCTGGAGGAATGGTGCTATCAGGCTCGTCATCGGGAAACGCGACATAACCTCCAAGAGGAAGAGCGCAAACTACATACTCAGTAACTTCACCTTGATACTTGAGAATGGCGGGGCCAAAACCAATAGAAAAACGACTAACACGAATTCCCTGTAAGCGTGCTGCTGCAAAGTGTCCTAATTCGTGAACGGCAATCAGTAATAATAAAACTGCGATCGGTGCCAATATTGACATAATTGAGATTTTATTTTGCTTTAATATAGTTACGATCTCTTATTTTAGACTAGGTAAAGGTCTGGAGGTGAGAAGCGATCGATTTCTGCGATCCGTCTTTTGTCTTTTGTCCTTTGTTTTTACTAACTAAAAAAAACTCCCAGTAATTAACTAGGAGTAAAAGAGATTTATGGAAAATAAATTAAAGTTATCTCTTTAAAGAAATTAATTTTTATTGATTTTTGAAGGAATTAACCCAAGAACGTAAAGTTTCTTTGGCTACTTCGCGACCACCAAGACCAAAAGCTAGAGCGATCGCAACTGCAATACCTCCTAAGAGTAAGCCAAATGCCAAGTTAACAATATTGGGGGCTATTCCAATACGATTTAATGCCATAGCTCCTACTAAAACAATAATGGCAATACGAGCAGATTGGGCCAGAATTCCAGCTTGAGCAGTTCCCGAACTAATAATCAGCTTGTAGGCGAAATTAGCCAAATATAAGCCAATACCAAAGACGACAACAGCAACTAATACTTGACCAGCAATCTCTAAAATTACACTGATAACAGATTCCAATGCAGGGATATCTAAAATATCCACTGCGGTCAGAGTTCCAATCAGCATAATCGCTACTAAAGCAATTAAACCTACATATTCTGAAGGAGTTTTGGTACTAAAAGAATCAGTTTGTAAAACTGTAGCTTGTTCTGTATCTCCGAAATCTCGTTCCAGAGGACGATTTGCTGTAGGAACAGAAATACCTAACCAGTCAAGGAAGTTATTAAAACCCACACTAGTGAGAATATTGCTGACTAATTCCGAAACAAATTGTCCCGCAGCATAGAAAAATGCTAAGACTAATCCCGCAGAAAATAGCTTGGGTAACAGGTCAAATACCTGATTCAACATATCTGTTGCAGGATTGGAAATTGCCGAAATTTGTAAGGCTTCTAAAGCGGAAATGGCAAAAGGAATTAAAATCAACACAAAAACAATCGTGCCAACAATTCCAGATAGGGATTGTTGTCCACCATTCGCTCTGATTCCGAATCTTTCTCCAATGCCATCTGCACCAGTAGCAGCTAGAAAACTGGTTACGATACGGCTGACAACTCTAGAAACAAACCAACCGATAAAACCAATTGCTAATGCTTTAACAACATTAGGTATTGCTCCTAATACTTCATCTACCATTCCTTGTACTGGGGTTAAAGTACCATCTAATTCGAGAGTACTTAATACAGCAGGTAAGAAGAGTAAAAAGATAAACCAATAAAGAGCATCACCAATGGTATCGCTAAGGGTAAAATCGGAGCTATCGCCCATAGTGCTACCCAATTTGCGATCGAGGTCAAAAGCACCCAAACTTCTGGTGGCGATCGTTTTCACTAAAGTTGCAACTATCCAAGCAACTCCCAAGAGAATAGCAGCACCAATAAGTTGGGGGATAAAGCTAGTTACCTGATTTAACAGAGAGTTTAATGGTGCGGAGACAGCTTGTAGATCGAGAGCATTTAAAAACGCTACAATCGCAAACAACCTGACTAACCAACAAACTAAATTAGCAATCCATTCTTCGACGGCAAAAGAATCTCCTCCTCTTTGTCCTGTCACCCAGGAAGCTATTTTATTATCAATATCAGTGGCATTCAGAAGACCCTTAACGATGTTTTTAGCGATCCCTGAAACAATCCAACCGACAATTAAAATAATTACGCCTTTGAGGACGTTTAAGAGAGATGAGCCTAAATCTGTACCCAGACTAGAGCTAATCTGTTGAAAAGGTGAAATTTGTGCTTGTGCTAAGAATAAATCTGGCGCAAGACTACTAAGTATGTGTGTCATGTCTTTAAATGTTAATTCATCAAATGATATCCGTAAAATTAACTGGCAGAAATCTAATTTAAGGTTTTTTTGCTTTTGATTGTCACAAAAAACCGCGGAAGGCGGTCAACCGCAAGCCCCGCCTTTGCAAGGCGGGGAACGGTTGACTCTATGAATATGATTCAAGATACTTTTCTGGGTCAATTATGCCAAAGGAACGTGAAAATACCTAAAAAATTAAGAATCGATCGCAATTTTGGACAATTTACTTAGCCAAATGTTAACCAAAAGATATTGTTGTCGCATATTTATTGTTGGTTATTGGCTTTCTTCAAGTTGGATAATTTAGTTAGAAAAACAGTAATAAAATATTTTGGGAATAATTTTTCATGGCTACATCTCAAATTTTTGAGCAATCGATTGCAATTAAAGCTAGCTCTACTGTGGTCGAAAGCTGTCTTAGCAATTTGGAGTTAATGCATCGTTGGCTGAATCCTGCTTTACGCTGTGAGCCTATTGGTAACTGGAGTACTGAGCTTAATAGTCTCAGTCGATTTACTATTCAAATCCCGATTTTACAACCTTCTTTAAGAAGTGTTGTTGTAGAAAGAGAACCTGGTTTGATTGTTTGGCAATTTGAAGGATTTTTTAAAGGTCGCGATCGCTGGGAGTGTCAGCCTAGCTCCCATGGAACTTTACTTTTAAATCGTTTTGAATTTACCATCCCTAACCCTGTGGTTAACTGGGGATTCAATCAGTTTGCTGCTAACTGGACCAAAAAAGATATGCAAGCACAACTAAGGAGACTGAAGCGCGTAGCTGAAGAGGTTTATGTTTTAGGGGGCAAAGATTTTTAGTAAACTGTTTATAAGCAATAACTATATTATCCCGCTTAGTTTGGGACGAGGATGGGACGGAACTAACCATTAACCTCTCAAAAAATAAAA
>NZ_LR213837.1 GCF_900659865.1 Hyella patelloides LEGE 07179 | reverse complement strand
AGCTTTTGGTAAACTCGATCCTCTAGCGATCCCGCAACAAGAATATCAATGGTGGTATCAAGTAGCAAAATCTACTTTTATAGACGTAAAAGTTTTTGAAAAATTTACTGATTTTGAGCTTTTTTTTCAAGAGCTTTACGTATATTTTGCTACGAAAAAACCCTGGTATATTTATCCTGATGTCATTAATAGTTTAAAAAGTTGGCAGCAAAAAAAAGTAGAATTAGGTATTATTTCTAATTTTGATACCCGTATCTATCAGGTTTTAGAATTATTGCAATTAAGTTCTTATTTTACTAGTATTACTATCTCTTCCGAGGTAGGATCGGCTAAACCAGACTCTCTAATCTTTAAAACAGCATTGGCAAAACATAATTGTTTACCAGAACAAGCGTGGCATATTGGTGATAGTTTAAGAGAAGATTATCAAGGAGCTAATGCCTTAAAAATCAAAGCTTTTTTACTAGAAAGAGATAAACTGAAGATACAAGTAAAAAACCAGCTACCCAATTTGAATAGTCTGGGATAAACTTGTGTTGATATATTTTTTTAGTATATGGGATTTATACTTGAGGGGGTTTAGCTTTGGATATAGCTAGTCAACAGCGAATTTTGGGTTATTTTATAGAAGAAGCAAAAGAGCATCTACAAACACTAGAGCAAGGAATTTTGCAGTTAGGGACATCTTCCCAAGATACAGAGATGGTCAACGAAATGTTTCGTGCTGCTCACTCGGTTAAAGGCGGTGCAGCAATGTTGGGCTATTCTAGTATTCAAAAAACAGCCCATCGCCTGGAAGATTCTTTTAAAATTCTCAAAGAAAACAGCATTCCTGTAGATCAGAAATTAGAATCTTTATTTCTTGGTGGCTATGATTGTCTTCAAGATTTGATCGAACGCTTAGAGAATTCAGCAGAGTTTAAAGATGAAGATGCTGTCGGTATTTTAGAGCAAGCAGAATCAAATTTTGTTAACTTACATGACTATCTTCAAGAATTACTCGCTGGTGGAGGGGGAGCAGGGGATACTGTTAACTTTGCAGATCGAGTTAAAGAGACTCTCAAAAAGATGTTGCAACTATTTAAACAGCCAGATAATGAGCAAAACCGTCAGCAAATTCAAGGGCTTTGTCAGAGTTTGAGCGAGATCGCTCCAGAAGAGGCTAATTGGCAAAAATTTGTTAAAATCGCCACTCAAGCGACTAGTAATCGCAAGTATCCTTACAATACAGTTGCTCAAATTATTATTAAAGAAATCAAGCAAGCAGGAGACTTACTAAGTGTGAGTCAAGCTAGCAAAATTGTTCCTAGTAAAAATTTACAACAACTAGCTGCTACTGCTGCTGTAAGTAACGATACGGCTGCTGCTAAGGTAATGATTCCCAAAGATGTTCGAGGTGCGGCGATCGCTTTGTTAAAGAATTTTAATAAGACAGAATTAACTCAAATAGTGAAAATTCTCTCTAGCAAACTGTAAGTGACAACTTAATTATTAGCTAGTTAATTTTTGCTAATATATGTAATAATAATTTTTTATCAATAGTGAATATAGATAGAAAATGAGCCAGTTGCCTGTATATCAGCTAGGTCAATACGCTATTAAAGAAAGCGGATTGGCAATACTCTCCCTTCGCTTTGTGTTTGCTTGTCTGCTGCTTTACCTTTGTAGTTGGAGCTTGATTAGTCCTTTAGTAGCTGCGGTTGCTAGAGCCAAACAGATGCATCGCATACCCTGTACTAAGTGTCGTTTCTTTACTAACGATCATCGTCTTAAGTGTACGGTTAAACCCCAAGTTGCCAATACAGAAGATGCTATAGGTTGTCGAGACTATCACGATATTAGCTAAACCTCATTTCACGAAAAAATCGACTACGCAGATTATTTAGCAGCAGATTCAGCTAATGTTGAACCGATAACCTTAAGTAGCCATTAAAAACTCTATTTCTGCGATTTTATTGGGTAACTCAGCAGTTAAGACTTCTGTGCCATTATTAGTAATTAAAACATCGTCTTCGATGCGAATTCCTCTAACATCAGAAAATTGTGCTAAACGTTCCCAGTTAACTGTATTTTGATACTTCTGGCGAAACTCTGGATTATTTAAAATAGCAGGAACTTGATAGAAGCCAGGTTCGATAGTAACCAACATACCAGGGCGTAATTTACGATCCAATCTTAAATATCCTAACCCAAAGCGATCGCTTCTACTACGTCCAGTTTCATAACCCGCAACATCTCCCAAATCTTCCATATCGTGAACATCTAAGCCCAGCAAATGTCCAATACCGTGGGGAAAAAAGAGCGCGTGAGCATCTTGTTCTACTAAATCTGCGGAATTACCTTTTAAAATACCTAAATCCACTAATCCCCCAGTAATTACGGTAGCTGCCAATAAATGAATATCTCGATACTCTACACCAGGGCGCATTTTAGCAATACAAGCATCATGGGCTGCTAACACCACGTTATAAATATCTCTTTGGGTAGCAGAAAACTTCCCAGATACAGCCCAAGTACGAGTAATATCTGAAGCCCAACCAGAATCAGTTTCTGCTCCTACATCCGCTAAAATCAAATCTCCTGACTGTAATGGGTTATGATAGTCTTCATTGTGTAAAACTTCCCCCTGTACGGTAACAATACTGTTATAAGCACAAGTCATATTGTGAGCGATTATCACTCCTTCCATCGCCGAGCGTATTTCTGACTCTGTTTTCGCTTGTAATGTCGCTCGAATTCCTGCTTTATGGGCTTTAACTGATACCTTAGAAGCTTTTTTAAGTTCTGCTAGAGCATTTTCATCATGGCAAAGACGAATACTTACGATAGCTTGAGCTAAATCTAAATCTTTTCCCTTTAGTGCTTTGGCAACAGGTAAATCGCGCCCCAAAAGCTGACATTGCTCTTGATGGGTTACTCTATCTTGTACTGGAATAGTGGCGATATCAGTAATTCTCGTTGCTAATTCTTTCAAAGGATAAGCTTCATCTGCCCCTATTGTGTTAGCAATTTGTTCTCTTGTTGCCATCTCTCCATGCCATAAAGTAGCAGCAGGAGGTGGATTATCCATAAAAAGCGTCAGTTTGCCATTTTCCAAATGAATTGCTGCATTTTCCAGTTGTAAACCAGCAAAATAGAGAAAATGACTGTTAGCCCGAAAAGGATAACGATTAGCAGGAAAATTACGACTTAAAGCTTTTCCCGACCATAAAACTACAGGATCATCAAATAATTGGGCTAATTGCTTTCTTCTTTGTTGCAGAGATAAACTTAAACTCATTGGCTTACGACAAATACCGCTATAAATCATAGTGACACATTAATTTGATGAATCAACAAGAAGACTTAAAACAACTCCTACAAAAAGTTGCTGACGGCTCATTAAAACCAGAAACCGCCTTACATCAAATCAAAAATCTTGGTTTTGAGCCAATAGAAGAATTTGCCAAAATAGATCACCATCGCCATCGCAGAAATGGTTTTCCAGAAGTTATTTGGGGAGAAGGCAAAACACCAGAACAAATTATCAAAATTATGCAAGCGATGCAACGCCAAAATCAAGAATTACAGCAACCTTTACCAGTTATGGCAACTCGCATTGAAGAATCTGTCTTTACCCAATTACAAACCGCTATTCCTCAACTTAATTATTATTCCATAGCAAAAATTGCTGCTCTTGTTCCTGAATATTTGATGCTTCAAAAATCGGGGCTAATTAGTATCATTACTGCGGGTACATCAGATATTCCTGTAGCCGAAGAAGCTGCGGTGACAGCAGAGTTATCGGGTTTTCAAGTCAAGCGTCTTTGGGATGTGGGTGTAGCAGGTATTCATCGCTTACTGAGCAATCTGCAATATGTTCAAGAAGCGGATGTGTTAATTGTCGTCGCAGGAATGGAAGGGGCTTTACCTAGCATAGTAGGAGGATTGGCACAATGTCCTGTAATTGCCGTACCCACCAGCATCGGCTACGGTGCAAGTTTCAATGGTTTGTCTGCTTTGCTAACTATGCTTAATTCCTGTGCTTCGGGTATTGGCGTCATGAATATTGATAACGGCTTTGGTGCTGCAATTTTAGCAGGAAAAATTTTAAAAACTGCGAATAAAATAAACCATAAGCAGAAATAGAAAATGAGAAACTTAGTAGCCAACATTTATAGAAATTTTTTGAGCTTATGGAATACAGCTTAAAATCCTAATTTTTGTTAGTGACTAGTTACAAAACAGATTCTTCTTCTTTGGTTAAACTTTACCAATACGAGAGAAGGGCCAAAAACGAAAGACTGCATGACCGATAATGTTATTTTGAGGTAAGAACCCCCAAATATGAGAGTCATTACTATTATTACGGTTGTCTCCCATGACGAATAATTTACCTTCTGGAACAGTAACAGGCATTAAATCATATTGAGGCAGTTGAGCTATATAATTTTCTTCGAGAGGCTGGTTATTAACGTAAACGATGCCATCCGTTACCGCTACAGTTTCTCCTGCTGATGCGATCGCTCTTTTGATAAATGCTTGATTGGCTTGGTATCCCTGTCTTTGTAGCTGTGGCGGTGGTTGAAACACTACAATATCTCTGCGATGAACATCATCAAAACGATAAGAGACTTTTTCGATAATTAAGCGATCGCCAATTTCTAAGGTGGGAAACATTGATTCTGAAGGAATATAACGAGGTTCGGCGATAAACACCCGAATAATGAAAGAAATTATTAAAGCGATCGCTATAGTTGTAACATTACTTTTAATTGTTTGCCAAAGACTACTATTATTTTTTGATTTTTGTTCTGAACTAATTTGCTCTTTTTCTGGTGACATAAATTACTGTAAAAGAAATTGTTTACTATTTTATACTGTTACTCGAATTAATCATGAATAATGAGTAATTAATAAATAATGGAGTCCTCTTAAAATATAATTTTTGACAACATAAATTAACTTTTGCCACTCGGCTATAAAACATTATATGGTAAATGATAAATGATAGACGTTATTATTGTTCCTCAAGGTGCGGAGTATCAAGCAGTAAAAAAGGGATTAAATAACCTAAAAATACCACAACCTTTAGTTATTTCTATCCCTATTGGAGTTAACCAAATAGATAAAACTTTAACCAAGCAAAAATTTTGGCAATCTCAACCAAAAAGAGTTTTAATGATGGGATTATGTGGTAGTTTATCTACTCAACATTCTGTGGGAGATGCCGTTTTATATCAAAATTGCTATGGTCAAAATTCTCAAAACAATATTGTTACGAATCAAGAATTAAATCAATTAATTAATCAAAAACTGAATTTAGAAGAATTACATCTTAATATATCTTGGGTTTCTGGAATAACAAGCGATCGCGTTATTGCCACTATTACCCAAAAACAGCAGCTTGCTCGAAAGTTTACAGCCAATGTGGTAGATATGGAAAGCTTTGCTTATCTTAATTTATTACAGCAAAATAAGATAGCAGTAAGTATCTTAAGAATAGTGAGTGATGATGTTAAATACAATCTTCCTAATTTAGAACAAACAATTAGTGAATCAGGAAACATTAAACCCGTAACTATGGCGAGAGAAATGCTAAAACAACCCATTGCAAGCATAAGATTTATTAAAAGTAGTTTACAGGGATTAAAAAAGCTACAAGAAGTTACGATTCAACTTTTTCGTAGTTAAAAAGATACGCTCAATGTGTATCTCTATCTCAAGATTGAAATTGAAACTCATTGTTAATATATTAGATTACTATACTATTGATTTAACTAAGCCTAAACAAATTAGTATTGCGATCGCACAAGCTTGGCGAAATCATGGCGCAGTAGACATTTTAATTAATTGTGCTGGAGTCGTACATCAAACCCCGTTTCTACAATCTCAATTGCCAAAAGTAGAAGAGGAAATTCATCTTAATTTTAGAGGAATGGTAACCATAGTACGTTTAATTGCCAAAAGAATGGCAGCCAGAAAACAAGGTACTATTGTCAATGTTTCTAGTTTAATGGGTAAAGTTGCAGCCCCTACTATGGCGACTTATTCTGCTACTAAATTTGCGATTGTGGGCTTTACTCAAGCCTTAAGATTAGAACTTGCTCCCCATAATATTCGGGTAATGGCTTTACTACCTTCTTTGACGAAAACTGATATGATGCGAGACTTAAAATTGTTTCGTGGGGTAATACCGATGACTCCAGAAACCGTAGCACGCTCTTTAGTCAGAGGAATTAAAAAAGACTCTCCAGAAATTTTAGTGCACCCTAAATAGTCATTGAAAATTACTCGAAAACAATTGATAACTGACCACTAACCAGATTATTCCGCTTAGTTTGGGATGAAGATGGGACGGGACTAACCAATTTTCTAAGTACTGAAAATAATTACCCCGTCCTTAACTACTACTAAATTTAATTTTAAAGGGCCAGCAGTATAAGTAGTTTCAGCAACAACAGCTTTAATTTCTCCTAAATCTTCTTCTGAATTAGCAATATCATCAATAAAATTAATTAGGGTGACAATTTGCCCATCTCCTATTTGTAAATCACCAATAATACCTGCTCTTTGAGCGCGAAATTTAGAAGCAGCCAACAGCCAATCTAATCTTTCTTGAATTTCTGTGTGATTCATTGTAGAGAATCAATAGAAACTGTAGCAATAGATTCTCCTGCTTGAAAAACTTCTCGATTGGCAGTGATATCAGCAAATATCCTTACTTCTTGTTCTCCTTGAACATAGTTTCCTGCGGACAAAATACGCACTACATAATCTTTGCCATCTTGAATTTGTTCGGCTAATTGCTGTACTTGAGCCGTGGTAATTCTAACAACTCGTGTACTATCAAATTGGTCATCGTCAATAAGAGTAGATTTAATAGCCTTACGATTTGCTTGTACCAATAAGCGATCGATGGCGGGAATAGCAGCTTTAGCATCGACAATTCTAATTGTGGCAGAAGCCAATACTTCCCCCTTAAAAATGGCAATACGTCGTTCTCTTAGTTCTTGATAGGTTTGATAGTACTGCTCTAAAACAGCGACTTCTCGCTGTAAAAACTTCAGTTGTGACTCTAAATCATTCAAGCGGTTTCTTCTAGCTTGTAGCTCGCTATCTTTATCAGCGATCGCTGTATCTAATTCTGCAATGAGTCGATCTCGATTGCCAATTTGGGATTGCAATACCTGTTGTTCTTGTCTTAGTTGTTGAATACTGTTTTCTTTAGAGGAAATTTCGCTGTCTTGCGCCGTAATCTTTTGTTCTCTTTCTTGTAATTGAGCTTGTAGCTGTTGGCTTTGTTCTTTTAAGCTCGTTAGTTGTTGTAGTTGCTTGGCTCTTTCTCCCAATAAAGTATTTAATTCTTGACGTAAGCCTTTTGCTTGTTCAGAAATATCTTGTAACCGTTGAGTAGATTCTTGAAAATCTTGTTGTGTTACTTCTAATTGTTTCTCTGCTTCAGACTGTTGTTCTTGAACTGTGGTTAGTTGGCTGGCAACTTGCTTTTTCTCGTCATGAACTTGGTATAAATCCCTTTTAACCTGTCTCAGTTCTTTTTTAATATCATCTAACTCAAATAAGCCATCTCGTAAAGATTCACTCAGCAGCAATAAAATTCCCAGAGTAGAAGCAGAAATAAGCGTCCCTGCAATGATAGTAATTATCGTTGCGGTTTGACGAGGACGCAGCTTAAATAATCTCAAACGAGCTTTACCAACTTTGGTCCCTAAGCGATCGCCTAATAATGCAATCAATCCTCCCAATATAAGAGTTGCAATAATCAGAATATAAGTACTGGTCATGGGACAATCAACTCTGAACTATGGAAGGAAATGATCATTAAATATATAGTTTAGGAGTTTTAAGTAAACTGTTGACTGAGATTGACTGGATCGTGAACGGTAATTTTCTTTTTGTGAATAGCAATCATCTCTTTATCACGCAAATCTCCCAACAAACGAGTCACTGTTACTCTGGTTGAACCAATAGCTTCAGCGATCGCTTGATGGGAAAGCTTCAGATCAATTCTAATACCTTCATCTGTTGGCATTCCAAAATCACGGCATAAAATCAACAGAAAACTAACTAAACGAGAACCCATATCGCGATGAGCCAAGGTTTCAATCATCATCTCCGTTTGCAGAATGCGCGAAGAAAGTCCTTGTAACATCAGCATAGACAATTCAGGATTTTCTTTCAAAGACCTTTCTACCTGTTCGATAGGTGCAGATAATAATTCCACAGGAGTAAAAGCAACTGCATGGTAAAAGCGATCGCTTCTTTGTCCCGTAATCAGAGACAGCACCCCAAACACGCTATTCTCCCTCAGCAAAGCCACTGTAATCTCTTCCCCTGCTTCATAAACACGGGATAACTTAACAGCACCTTTAACCAAGAAATAAACTCTTTCTGCGGGATCGCCAGGAAAAAAAATAGTTTTTCCTCGATCGAAACTCTCAACAATGGGAGGAAAAGAACTACGGTTAAGTTTACGAAATACTGATGCTAGGGGTTGATTTTGAGTCAGAGATAGTTCCATAAAACTCTTGAGGCGCTCAATACTTATTTAATTGTTTAATATTAAACCTTAATTAGTAATCAGTTACCAGTTATCTGTTGTTATTGGCTCGTCCCGTCAGGCTGGATAATATGGCTAGTCTCTCGCTCGATCGGCATTCCCTTGTCCCCATTCGTCCCGTCCCATCTTCGTCCCAAACTAAGCGGGACTTGTACCCATCGCATTGGGGTATAAATGGGATCGTATCAAGCGGGATCGTATCGACGAGGGGTCTGACCACTTGCTCTTTGTTTGCTATTCCTCTCAGCGTCCCCGTTTCTCCCTTGCTCTCTCTGCTCCTTCTTCCTGATTCCTTCTTCCAGATGTACCATAGAGAATTGCGGTTTACATTATGATTGGGAAACAAATGCTAGATTTAAGTGGAAAAAATGCTTTTGTTACAGGAATAGCTAATAAAAACTCTATTGCTTGGGGTATCGCTCAACAACTACATCAAGCGGGAGCTAATATTGGAGTTAACTATCTGCCTGATGAAAAAGGTCGCTTTGAGAAAAAAGTCAAAGAATTAGTCGAGCCGATTGCTCCTGACATTATCGTACCCTGTAATGTTCAAGACGATGCTTTAATGGAAGAAATGTTTAAAGCGATCGCAAATAAATGGGGTAAGCTTGATATCTTCGTCCATTGTTTGGCTTTTGCAGACAAGCAATACCTAGAAGGAGACTTTAGCATTGTTCCTAGAGATGCTTTTAGTAAATCCCTAGAGATTAGTGCTTATTCTTTAGTTCATTTTGCTCGTCTAGCCAAACCTCTAATGAAAGAAGGCGGAAGCATCATTACTCTTTCCTATATTGGTGGAGTTAAAGTAATGCCTAGCTATAATCTGATGGGTATTGCTAAATCCGCTTTAGAAATGAACGTCCGCTACCTCGCTGCGGAATTAGGTGAGCAAAATATCCGAGTTAATGGTATTTCAGCAGGACCTATTCGTACTTTAGCCTCTTCAGCAGTAGGGGGGATCCGTGACATGATCAAACATATGGATAATGCTGCACCCTTAAGACGAACAGTTACTCAAGAAGAAGTAGGCAACACCGCAGCTTTCCTCGCGAGTAATCTTTCCAGTGGAATAACAGGACAAATTATTTATGTTGATGCTGGTTTTGAAATAATGGGAATGTAAATCAGTAAATAGTAATCAGTTATTGAATAGCGACAAGCAACTAGCAACGAGCCACTAACCACTAACCAAAATATCCACTAACCAAAATATGAAAACTATCACTACTATCGAACAACCTACTTTATCTCGTATCGCATCGGTAACCAGAACAACTAAAGAAACCGATGTGTCGGTTGCCATTAATCTTGATGGTCAAGGAAAATGTCTTGCTGATACAGGGATTCCTTTTTTAGATCATATGTTGCAACAAATCTCTTCTCATGGCTTAATTGATTTGGAAGTAAAAGCTACAGGAGATATTGAAATTGACGATCACCACACTAACGAAGATGTGGGGATTACCCTTGGTCAAGCTCTAGCTAAGGCTTTGGGCGATCGCAAAGGAATCAGTCGTTTTGGTCACTTTGTTGCACCCCTAGATGAATCTTTAATCCAAGTCGCTCTTGATTTTTCTGGTAGACCTCATCTTAGTTATGGTTTAGAGATTCCCACTCAAAGGGTAGGTACTTACGATACTCAGCTAGTAAGAGAGTTTTTTGTTGCAATAGTCAATCACTCCCAAATGACTCTTCACATACGCCAGTTAGATGGTATTAACTCTCACCATATCATCGAAGCCACTTTTAAAGCTTTTGCTCGCGCTATGCGAATGGCGTTGGAAGTCGATCTCCGTCGTGCGGAAACAATTCCTAGTTCTAAGGGGGTTTTGTAATTTGGGCGTTGGTGAATCAAGGTATGATTTTAAAATTTTCATACTGTACTCTTCTTAAAAAAGCTTAAAGCTTAAAGCTTAGAGCTTAGAGCTACGAACAGAAACATTTTGTACGTCATACATCAAATTACCAACGCCGTAATTTGTTAGTGGTTAGTTGTTAGTCCCGCCAAGCGGGATAATATGGGTAGAGACGTTCTATCAGAAGCGGTGCATCAAACTATGCGATGCTTGCACCCATCGCATTGGAGTACATCTGGTAGCGCACCAAGACACGTCCGTACAGTGGTTAGTGGTTAATTGTTAATCGCTAATCACCTATGATGAGTGACTGGTTACTTGCTACTTGCGATGCGCGTTCCTAGTTCATAATTCATTATTTATCTTTCCTCGTTTTTCATGGCTTGTTTCTCTTTTCTGAAAAACGTTACTATGCTTTATATATAAAAATAAAGTTTTGTAAAAAAACGTGACTGCAAATTTAAACTCTCAAGCAAATAGCGATTTCACTGAAAGTGAGGCAACAGGCGATCTCCCCAAAAAATGGTATTGTTTAAAACCTCTTTGGGAAGGAGGAGAAGAATCAGTAAAACAAGGATTACCCCATCAACAACTTGCACCAACTTGGCAGATTCTTTTATTAGGGGATGGCTCACCAACTCGTCATTTAAAACTTTTAACAGGAGAACCCACAGAAGTTGATGTAATTGAGATGTCACTGATTGGGGAGAAAAAAGATGGCGCACCCCAAGACATTAAATTTATTCCCGAACCGAGATTACGCAGACAAGTATGGTTAAGAACTGCTTCGGGACAGCGATTAGCCTATGCAACTTCTTGGTGGGATGCCAATCATGTGGATGAGTATTTGCAAAATCGTTCTTTACCTGTTTGGGAAAGTCTTTCTCGCTCTCACACGGAACTTTATCGAGATATTCAAGGTCTTTATTACGGTGAATCCAAAGCATTAGAACTAGCTTTTGAAGAGAAAGGAGCTTTCTGGGGTCGTCACTATTTATTTTGGCATGATAGTCGCCCTTTAACTCTTATTTATGAGGTTTTTTCACCTTATTTAGCTAAATATTTAGGAAAAATGTCTTAAGCCACCCATTGATTAAGCATGAAGTCTATTTTTGAATTTAAGGTAGAAAAAAAAATGAAATAGGAAAAATGCTACAGATCAATTATCGTCTCTACTGCCTCAGTTATTTGCAGCAAATTAAGTCGTGACAGGGACAAAATTGAATAATTTTGGAGAAAAGCAAGAGACAACAGACAGAGCGTAGACAAAAAAAGATTAAAAAGCACTATCGCAAACATATACTAAAAGACATACATTAAGAAAAGCAAAAGGTGACAGGGTATCATTAGGTTTCCACAAGTCAAATACTAAATTCTAGATGCCATCGAGTGAACTGAGGTGTCTCCAATATTTAAGTATTAGAGCTAAATAAGCTTAACTGTTAAATCGATAATTGTAGTGGATATTAATCAATTTACTTATCTTTAATTTAACTATTATGTGATTTTCTGTGATTAAAGTTTTATAATTCAGAAAATACTTGTATTGTCTTAGTAGAAGTTTTCGAGCTATTGAAAAACAAATTTAAACTACACTAAAAACATAGGAATATTTTTAATTTTGGGTGTTTTCCTTAGTCCTGTTAGGTCGAGCTAAATCTGCCTAATAATTACGATGGGTCGGCTAATTAAAAAATAAAATATCTCAAATTTTTTTGATTGCTATTAAAATCCTGAACAACTTTAAATTAGGATTAACTTAATAAGTTCTTTAAATATCTTCGATTAATATCAAGCTAACGTTAAGGCTAATAGTGTAAAACTCGATCTATAGAAGTAAGTGCTTTGCTTTGGCTGAGATTTTTTTGTTGACTTGAGCATGATGTCGCTAAACAAAATCAAAATAATGTATAATCTAGGACAAAACTCTAATAAAAAACCAAATGAAGTTGTTATCAGTTGTTTTCATTTTTTAACATTTACGTATAATTAATAATTAATTGCAATGTTTTTTCTTAAGTCTCTAAACTTAATGTTATTGAGTGGTGCTTTACTTTTAGCAATGCCAATCGCATTATTTACTGTTGAATGTTTAATGGCAACTTTCCCGAAAAAAGCATCTCGAAAAACTCCTTTCAAAAATCGTCCGAAAACAGCTATTCTAATACCTGCTCACAATGAAGCTGAACAGATAGCTCTAGTAGTTGAAGAAGCTCGAAAGCAGTTACAAAATAGCGATGTCCTAGTGGTTATTGCAGATAATTGTCAAGACAATACAGCAGAAATCGCCAGAAAAGCAGGAGCAACAGTAATAGAGAGAGTTGATAAAGTAGAAAAAGGAAAAGGACACGCTTTAGATTGTGGTTTGCATTATTTGGAGGATACTGAGCCTCCAGAGGTAGTAGTATTTTTAGATGCTGATTGTATTGTGGCAGAGAAAGCGATCGCCAATATCACTTGTTTATCCCAGCAGACAGGAAGACCAGTACAAGCCAAGTACTTGATGGAACAAATAGATAACCCTAGTTTAAAAGATCGCATCTCTACTTTTGCCTTACAGGTAAAAAATCGCGTTCGCTTTTTAGGTTTAAATCGTTTGGGTGGTCACTGTTTACTTACTGGTTCGGGAATGGCTTTCCCTTGGTCTGCAATTAAGCAAGTATCTTTGGTAGGAGCAATTAACGCTGATGATATGAAGCTGACAGTAGATTTGACTCTCAAGAATTCAGTTCCTACCTACTGTGAAGATGCTTTAGTTGTGGGTCGCTTGATGAAAGATGAAGATGCTCAAAGTCAAAGAACTCGCTGGGAACATGGACATCTCCAAATGATTTCTGTAGAAGTACCCCGATTAATCAAAGCTTTCTGGAAAAAACCCCGTTTTTCTTTACTCTTACTCGCTCTAGATATTAGTATTCCTCCTTTATCTTTATTAGTAATGCTGTGGTTTGCTGCTAGTACTATTTCTGTTTTAGCAACCATCTTACTAGGCACTTCTTCGCTTTCTACATTTATTTTGGGCATTAGTGGTTTAATGCTATTTACCTCTGTAGCTGCTGTCTGGAGTAAGTTTGGGAAAGAAGACTTACCACTAAAAGACTTAATTGCAATTCCTTTATACATTTTTGGCAAAATACCTATTTATCTTAAATTTCTAATTAATCCCCAAACTGGTTGGTTAAGTACTGAAAGAGACTTATAGACTTGACTAGCTTTTCTTTTTAACTCTTTAGTACCTGAGATAATTTTTTAATACCTTGCTCTATTTGGGCTTCTTCTAGTTGAGCATAACCAAAAATAAACTCTCCTTGGTGTTGAGGCTGCAAATAGTATCTTCTAGCACTAATTAAACCAACTCCCACTGCTGCTGCTTTTTGAATAATCGTATTATCGGGTAAAGCTGTCTGAATTTTCACCATCAGATGAATACCTGCATTTGCTCCTAGGATAGTTACCCTGTCACCAAAATATTTTTCAAAAGCTTGAATTAAAGCTTGGCGACGCAGATGGTAAAGATGACGCATTCGGCGAATATGTCGCTCAAAATGTCCCGAACCAATCCAATCAGTAAGAGCGTACTGTTCTAAAATTGGGCAAAAGCGATCGCATAACCACTTAGCTTTACAAAATATTGGTATCCATACAGGAGGAACAACCAAATAACCAATTCGCAAAGATGGGAAGAGAATTTTCGAGAAAGTACCAATGTAAATTACCGACTGACTTCGATCCATTCCTTGTAAAGCGGGGATCGGTTTTTCTCCATAACGATACTCGCTATCATAATCATCTTCGATAATCAAGGTGTCTGTTTTTTCCGCCCATTGGAGGAGTGCTATTCTTTGAGATAAAGACAAGGTAACACCCGTAGGAAATTGATGAGAAGGTGTCACATAGACAAATTTAAACTTTTGCCGATAATTACGGAGATATTCTACACTTAAACCTTCTGAGTTCACAGCTATAGGCTGTATATAAGCGGATTGTGCTAGAAAGCAGTGGCGTGCGCCAAGATAACCAGGCTCTTCCATTGCCACCCAATCTCCCGAATCTAATATTAAACGAGCAATTAAATCTAATGCTTGCTGAGAACCGTTAATAATAATTATTTGCTCTGGAGTACAACGAACTGCGCGAGAACGCCCTAAATAGTCAGCTATTTCTACTCTCAAGGGAAAATGTCCCGCAGCATCAGGAGCATAATTGAGCAAAGCGGTCGAATTTTCGCAGTGACGAGCCAAAAACTTCCGCCATTGTTGCATTGGAAAATACTCTACCGCAGGATCGCCATAGCGAAAGCTAATTTCATAATCTGATTCTGAAACTTTAAGACTGCCGATAGAGATTAAATTTGTGCCAAATTGAGATAGGGTAGAATCCTTGTCTATTTTAGTGGTTACAGGCTCTATTGGCTGGGAATTTAGCCACTGATCGGGTACTGTCTGACAGATATAAGTACCCGAACCACGCCGAGTTTCTAAGTATCCTTCACTTTCTAACTGTTCATAACTTTGAGTAACTGTAGAACGAGAAATATTTAAAGACTTTGCCAAATTTCGAGATGAAGGTAGTTTTTGATTGGGCTTGAGTCTTCCTTCCAATACCACCGTGCGAATTTTTTCAGTTAATTGTTGATACAGAGGCGTTGTAGAAGTGCGATCTAAATGAATAGCTAAGTCCATAATGAAATAAGTGGACTGATATAAAAATTCAAAAGTGGCTCTTGAATCATACCAATATTCTTTTTATCTTGAGGAGAGTAAAACTAATACAGTATACATAGCATAAATACAATGTCCGATCCTCAAGAACTTCAGGTAACTAAACGGAGTAAACTAAGACGCTTGCCAAAACGAGGTAGTCAAGAGCGAGAATTAATTTACAGTATTTTAGATGAAGCACTGGTTGCTCATGTGGGATTTATAACAGATAATCAACCCTTTGTAATTCCGATGGCTTATGGGAGAACAGGCGATCGCTTGTACCTTCATGGATCTTCTGTAAGTCGCTTGCTGAAAACTCTGGAACAGGGTGTTGATGTGTGTTTCACTGTGACGTTACTAGATGGACTGGTGATTGCGCGCTCTTTGTTTCATCACTCTATGAATTATCGTTCTGTAGTTTTGTTTGGTAAAGCAAAGTTAGTGGTCAGCGAAACCGATAAAATGGCTGCTCTACGAGCTTTCACAGAACAAATGCTCCCTGGACGCTGGGAAGATGCGCGTCTTCCTAATTCTCAAGAATTAAAAGCCACAAATGTTCTTTCTTTTTCCATTGAAGAAGGTTCGGCTAAAGTTCGTACAGGTCATCCTAGTGATGATGCAAAAGATTACGCATTACCAATCTGGGCTGGACAATTGCCTCTAAATCTCACCGCAGGTACACCTATTCCTGATTCTCAGCTTTCTCCTGATATTATACTTCCTGAAAACTTAACTCATTATGGTCGAGGAAGGTAGTGTGATGAAATTTTTCGTGACTAAGCACTTGTTGGTAAAAGGTTCGGGGCATTTCAGCAATGATCGGTGAAATAGCAGCCTTAACCGCAGCCTTATTATGGGCATTATCATCAATTGTTTATGGTGTTTTAGGTCAGAAAATTCCCCCTTTGCAACTGAATTTTCTCAAGGGAATTGTTGCTATTGTTTTAATTGTGTTCACTCTGGGTATTCAAAGAGTAGAATTTACTCTAATTGCTCCTTTACCCCTTGCTATATTGGCTTTGAGTGGTTTAGTAGGTATTGGCTTAGGAGATACAGCTTATTTTTTGGCGTTAAACAATTTAGGCGCGAGAAAAACCTTGCTTTTGGAAACTCTTTCCCCACCTTTGGGCGCATTTTTGGCTTTTATAATTCTGGGCGAGATTATTTCGCCTGTGGCTTGGTGCGGAATTTTGCTGACTTTATTAGGAGTTGTTTGGGTAATTAGTGAAAGAACGATTGATAGTCACATTCGTAATAGATACGGTATTATTTGGGCTATCTTAGCAGCGATCGCTCAATCTGTGGGAGCAGTCTTATCTCGTTTTGCTCTGATTGATTCTGGTATTAGCCCTCTTGAAAGTAGTTTAATTCGTCTAGCAGCAGGAACAGCGATCGCTATATTGTTAATGCAAATTCCCGCTTTTTCAGCTACACAAAGCTTAAAAAAGACTATAAAAGGCTTTTCTTGGCGGACTGTCGGCATTATCATCTTAGCTGCTTTTGGTAGTACTTATTTAGGTATCTGGCTACAACAGATTTCTCTAAAATTTTCGCCTACGGGGATTGCTCAAACCCTTCTTGCTACTAGCCCTTTGTTTATAATTCCTATTGCTTTCATTATGGGAGACAAAGTAACTTTGAGGTCTTTTTTTGGCGTAATTATTGCGATCGCTGGAATTAGTTTGCTATTTATTCGCGGTATTTAGCTTGCTAGCAAGCTAAATTTAACTAGCTAACAGCTTTAAGCTCTGAGCTTCTAAGCTCCAGGTTCAACTCCTCCGTCTCAAGCGATTCAAGCATATAGCTTATAGCTAATGGCTTATAGCTATTTTTAAGCAATAACTCACAAAAACCCAGGAAAACTCTTGATACAAGACAAAACTGTGTTTTTTTTGCTACAACAGATCGCTAGATAGATAATATTAAAAATTTATGAAATCTAGTGTTGTTCGAGTACCTTTTGTCGATCTCAGCTTTCAGCATCAACCAATTAAAGATGATATTACTCAAGTATTACAATCTGTAGTTAAAAGAGGGGATTTTGTTTTAGGTCAAGCTTTAGCCGAATTTGAAACCGCCTTTGCTAAAGCTTGTAATGTTAAATATGCTGTGGGGGTAGCTTCGGGAACATCAGCGATCGCTATTGGGTTACAAGCTTGCGGTATTGGTAAAGGAGATGAAGTAATTGTTCCAGCCAATACTTTTATTGCTTCTGTAATTGGTATTATTCAAGCGGGAGCAACCCCAATTTTAGTTGATTGTGAATTAGATACGGCATTAATCGATTTAACCGCAGCAGCTAAATTAGTTACCCCTAAAACCAAAGCTATTTTGCCAGTCCATCTTTACGGACAGATGGTATCTCCTCAAGCCTTGTTAGATTTTGCTCAAACACATAATCTCATTATCTTTGAAGATTCGGCACAAGCTCATTTAGCAACTAAAGAAGGGTATTATGCAGGTTCTGTGGGCAAAGCTGCTGCTTTTAGCTTTTACCCCAGTAAAAACCTTGGTGCATTGGGGAATGGAGGAATGATAGTTACTGATGATGAAGCAGTAGCCAAAAAAGCACGTAGCCTACGTAATTACGGCGCATCCCAAAAATACCTTCATGTCGAGTTAGGTACTAATAGCCGTTTAGACACTCTACAGGCTGCTATTTTACACTTAAAACTCCCCTATTTGCCTGATTGGAATCAAATGCGTAATCAAGCAGGAGAGATGTACGATCGCTATTTTCGGAAATTAGCACATCCTGAAATTAAACCGATACAAAATTACAGCGATCGCGGTCATGTATACCATCTCTATGTAGTTCGTCTCCCAGACTCTTTAGCTGAGAGGAGAGAGCAAATTCAAACTGCTTTAGCAGATGCGGGAATTCAATCAGGAATTCATTATCCGATTCCTTGTCATCTCCAGCCAGCTTTTAAATATTTAGGTTATCAATCGGGAGATTTTGCCCACGCAGAGACTTTATCGGCACAGATTCTTTCTTTACCCATATTTCCTGGTATTACTAAAGCTCAGATTGAGTTAGTGTGTCAACAACTTTTAGAAGCTGTCAACATCATAATTAAAGAAGGCGACTAACCGTCGCCTTCTCTCACGATCAAAATTTGATGTCAAATCAGGTTTGGAAAGCACATCTTACTCGTTTGAGCTAAAAAAAATTAGTCCCCTGGCTGCCTTTCTTTACACAACCTTCAACTACCAGACATCAATCAGAATTCAGCATGAACTATATTAGAATTACAACTAGCTCGATAAAAAACTTTATTCATTCATAATTAACTATGCAAGTTAGTCAGAAAGCTAATAATTATTTGGATTCCAATTTTCTTTACTACCTAACTTTAGGTTTACTCGCTATTTTATATGCACCTTTATTAATACATTGGTATGATGGCTGGCTTAATAAAAGTATTAATATCGAACATGAATACTTTAGTCATGGCATCATTGGATTGCCCTTTGCAGCATATATTAGCTGGTCTAAAAGAAAGAAATGGCAAAGAATACCAGACAGATTTAATCCTTGGGGTGGATTTTTTTTAATTTTAGGCATTATTTTTTACACTACAGGAGTGGCAGAACTGGTTAGTTTTTCCTTTCCCATGGTATTAGCAGGAATTTGTCTTTGCTTCAAAGGAATTTCTGGTTTAAAGTTACAAACTTTTCCTTTATTTTTAGTATTTTTTGCTGCTCCAAACTCTGTACCTTATCTAATTACTTCGTGGACATTACCACTACAAAAATTTATCGCTGTGATGGCAGGATTTATATTAACGCAGTTTGGCATGGATGTTGCTGTAGAAGAAATTTACCTTTCGGTAGGAGGAAGATTAGTCGAAGTCGCCCCTTATTGTGCTGGTTTAAAAATGCTTTTTACTACCCTATATGTGGGTTCAATGTTACTCTATTGGACGGACAACCATCGCAATACCAAAAAAGTGACTATTCTCTTAAGTAGTGCTGTAATCATCAGCGTAATAGCCAATATAATTCGGAATACTGTACTAACCTTTTTTCACGGAACAGGTAGAGATCAACTTTTTGTTTGGTTACATGATAGCTGGGGAGGAGATTTATATTCTGCAATGATGCTGGGAATTATCGTGTTACTGATCAACTTTTTAGACAATGAAAAAGATTTTGTAGATAATCCCTCTCACAAAAAAAAATCATGACACCTCCATCCATTACAAAAAACAAAGTAGGAGTATTGTGGAAAACTTCTCCCACCAAATTTTTGACCAAAGCTGTAGTAGTATTATTACTTATAATTACAGTTGCGATCGCAGCTATTCCTGGGTATTTGCAGGGTGGACAATGGACTTGGTCTAGACTCCCTCCGATCGATAATACTCAACAAATGAGAAGCCTACTTAAAACAGGTGTAGAATTTACCGACTGGCAAACAATTAAACAAAGAGAAATTCGTATTGGAGGTAACAAATGGTCGGCTCAAGCCATAACTCAAGGTAACTCTTCTCCTGTAGTAGTCTTACTGGCTCCTCAAACTTTTTATAAAGATAAACCTTATGTAGAATGGACAGATATTCAAGGACTAGAGAAATGGAAAACTGATTCTCATCGTGAATTAGAATTTACTGTTGAGGGTAATTCTCCCAACTCTAAAGTCAAAGCTCGTTTTTTTCGTGCTTGGAATCAACAAACTTTTGCCATCGTACAGTGGTATGCCTTTCCTAATGGAGGAAGTCACGCTACTACTAATTGGTTTTGGCGAGATCAAATTGCCCAATTAAAGCAAAAGCGAGTTCCTTGGATAGCAGTTTGTCTAAAAATTCCTCTTAATCCCTTAGACGATTTAGATAGTGCGGAAACTCTAGCAACCTCTCTAAGTCAACAAGTTCAAGGTAGTCTTCAGGAAAATACATTCAATGTTTCTGTCAAAAAAAACAATTAAATTCACAACTCAACCAAAGTTACTGGGGCTATTTTTGGGTACTAGCCTGTGGTGCTTTCTCAATTATAGTTTTTTTGTCTCTTGCGGTTACACTCAAGTTCCGATTAAGCTTCCCGAAGAAAATCGACCAGAAACAGGAGAAACTGCTCCAGTTGAACCATCTACTCCCACCTTTAATCTAGATAATCCGCCACCCGAACCCGAACCAGTTCCTGCTTTCGATTCCGTAACTTCTCCCGAACTCAATACCTATCGTCTTGATAGCGGAGATGGCATTAGTATTAGTGTTCCTTTATATCCTGAATTTAATTCAGTAGGAACTCTTGATGCAGAAGGAAATGTAATTATGCCCATTTTGGGAAGAATATCTCTAACAGGTCTAACTATTTCCGAAGTCGAATCAAAAATTTCCTACGAATTAGGAAGTCGTTTTGTGCAAGAACCCCCTGACGTATTAGCTTCTATTACTTTGACTCGTCCTGCCCAAGTCAATATTTTAGGGGAAGTTGTTCGTCCTGGTTTTTATGGATTTGTCGCAGGTTCTCCCATCACCCAAGTATTACAAGGTGCAGGGGGAAGTACTAATGATGCGGATTTACGTTCTGTTGTGGTACGCCGTAGACTAAGAGACGGCAGTCTTTTAGAACAAAAAGTCGATCTTTATTCGGCTCTTATTGAAGGAGAACAATTACCTCCAGTATTTTTGCAAGGAGGAGACACGATTGTTGTTTCCCAATTAGAACCAGGAGAAGACAAAAACTACAACCGCAGTCTAGTTGCTAGAAGTACACTTCCTCAGCAATCAATTACAGTGCGAGTTGTCTTGCCTTCTAATACAGGAACGAGTGTCCGTAACTTAGTGTTGCCCAATGGTAGTACCTTTATTGATGCTGTGGCTTCTTTACCTGCTGGCGATCCTTTATTACAAAAGCAAGAAATTGGTTTGTTTAGATTTGACCCCGATACAGGAGGAATTGTTTCTCAATCTTTAGATACCAGAGAAGTTGTTCAGGCTAATTCCGCTCAAAACGTACCTTTAGAAGATGAAGATGTCATCGTAGTTGGTCGTACCCTTCTTGGTAAAGTTTTTAACGCCTTTAATGTAATTACAACACCTCTTAGAAGCTTTTTTGGTTTCAGATCTTTATTTAACAATATATTTGATTAATCAATCACTAAAATAAATACTTTTTATTTTAATTGATTTATTTTATAAAGTGTTCGTTCATAATAGTTAAGTGACATTGTCGTCTTTCGACTCGATCAAGTATGACTCCACCGATTGTAAAACGTTTTCTGATTTCTTTGGAACAACATAAAGTACTGGGATTAATTATTTTTCTCCTCAGTATTGGTGTATCCGTTGTGTTTGCTTTGCAGCCAGAACCCCCAACCCCAGAAACAACGTACAAAGCTAATGGACAGCTTTCTTACAGTAGTCCTCCACCTCTGTTCACGAGTACAGGAGAACAACTGGCAGAGCAAGGTAGATTTATCAATGTTGATATTCTACTATCTCCTCCTGTTCAAGCCAGAATCAGAACTCAATTACAATTGAGGAGCGATGAGCTAAAAGAGATGATCGATCGCAACCTCCAAATTAATCTTCCTGAAGATGGTAGTACTCAGCTGATCGGTTTGGAGTATATCAACTCAGATGACCCAGAGGAAGCAGTCAGAAATCTGGGAGTGGTCATGACAGAAATGATCGAGCAGAGTCGCTTAATCAACACTTCTCAGTTACGAGGGCGTATTGATGCTTTAAATGGACGTTTGATCGTAGTACAACAAGAGTTAGCTACCGCAGAAGAAGCCTTTTATCGTTTTATTAGTACTGAAGGTACAGATCTATTGGCAGTACAAGACGGTAGTCTTTTCAGTGGCATTACTGGTAGCCAACAGCAACAAAGGCAGTTACAGCTAATTTTAGAAGAGATTGAAGGTCAAATTGATAGTATTGTTACGCAGTTGGGTTTAAATCCCGACGAAGCTTATACTTCGGCTGCTTTAAGTGCCGATCCCATACTAGCTAGCTTGCGATCGCAAGTTGTCGAAATTGAAAATCAACTCAAACAAGTAGAAAAAGAGTTACGACCCGATCATCCTACTCTAATTAGTCTCAGAAAACAGTTACAAGCCAACGAAGATTTAACTCAAGAGCGTGCAACTGAAATTTTACAAGGAACAGGTAAATCGAGACCATTAGCCAATCAATTAAGGCAAGAAAGCAGTCTTGACCCTGCCAGACAAGATTTAGCGAATACTTTAATCACTCTACAAACTCAACGAGAAGGCATTATTAGACAGCTAGAATCGGTCAGAAACACCGAACAAGATTTGCGAGAACAGTACGAACAATTTCCCGATCGTCAACTGCAACAGGCTCGTCTAGTCCAAGAAGTCGAAACCAAAAGAGCTTTATATCAAACTATTCTGACCGCTCTAGTAGATGCTCAATCAGCCGAGGCAGAAACTACCAGTAGTTATGCGGTTGCTCAAGCTCCTGTGGTGCAAGAAGTCGCACCCACAACTTTAGTTTCGATTAATCGCTTTCTTATTTTAGGTGCTGGGGCTGGAATTGGTCTGGTTGCTGCTGCGGGGGTAATTTTTCTCTTGGCTCTGTTGGATGACAGACTGCATACCCCCCAAGAATTACGAGAGTTGTTATTAACCAGGGAAGTACCTGTCTTGGGTAATATTCCCCGTATCGATGGTTTTGATTTGAATGGGCAAGAACTTCCCATCATTGTGGATAATGATTCTAGTTACTTAACTTTTTATGAGCGTGTTCGTAGTAACCTGCGTCGTTATAGTGCGCCTGCTACCAAAGTGATTTTAGTTGCCAGCGTCTCCCATAAAGAAGGAAAAAGCGTGAGTGCTTACAATCTGGCGATCGCCTCTGCTCATGCAGGAAAAAGAACTTTAATCATTGAAGCAGACTTACGGGCTCGCTCTAATAGTGAATGGGTACAGGTACAAGCAGATGACAATGCCACCCAAGAACCATTAAAATATTTTTCTGAGAGTAGTGAGGCAATTCGCTTAGTACCAGCGATCGCTAACTTGTATATTGTGCCTAGTCCAGGGCCATCTCGTCAAGTAGCAGCTATTGTAGAATCAAACGAACTAGAAAGACTCATTAAAGACGCTAGAGGTCGTTTTGATATGGTCATTATCGACACTCCCTCCTTGTCAAAATGTAATGATGCTCTACTTTTGGAGTCTTTAACCGATGGTGTAGTCTTAATAGTCAGACCAGGCATTTCTCGCGGATCGATGCTTGGAGAAACTATCGATCAATTTACAGAAACCGACATCCCCATTTTAGGAGCGATTATCAATGACACAGAGCAAGTTGTCAATCTGATGGAGTTACCTGCTTCTGAGCTTTCAGAAGCAGATGAAAAAACGGTAGAAAGTCAATTGGTTGAGTAAATATTGACCAACGGTCACGCAAGCCCTGTCGTTTTACGGCAGGGAACGTGACCAGTGAGTAGTTTTTATTGTAGTAATCAAATTAATTTTTGTGTATCGCTATGGGTAGAAAAGCAAAACTGAAAAAACAACGTCGTCAAGCACAACAAAACAAGTCCGATGCTCAAGAAGTTAATTCCCAAGATTTCATCGGACAGATGAGACAAGAAGGTTATCGTTTAGAAGCTATACAGCGATCGCCTGAAGTTCCTCAAGAGAATATTGAACCGCAACTTTAAAATTAGCTATAAGCCATTAGCCATTAGCTGTAAGCCAGTTAAAATTATGGATTGTGGAACTATGAATTTTGAAATTGCATTTACTTCATCCCTCATCCTTCATCTTTCATAATTTAAACTCCTGCATGTCCGAGAGCTAAACCCGCTACTAGCATTCCTAGTACCAGAAAAGGTTGTGCGCTGGCTTGGTACTTCACATCGTTTTCTAAAGGATCGCGTAAAAAATACATATCTTGGAACACGATCTGAGGCAATACCAACAAGAATAAAATACTAGCGTAAAGATTTTCGTGGATACTGACTAAATAGCCCGCAATTCCCATTTGGAAAGTATCGATCATAATTACACAAATCCAGGCTGCGGTAGTGATACCAAACATGACTGGTAGAGATTTCAACCCTAAAGTGCGATCGCCTTCCACACTTTTAAAGTCATTTACCACTGCAATTCCTAACCCAGCACAGCTATAAATCAGGGTTAAAATGACGATTGTCCAATTTAGCTCCCCAAACAAAGCATGACCAGCCCACCATGGTAAAGCGATGTAGCTTGCACCAAGGGCATAGTTACCCAACCAACCATTTTGTTTCAGTTTCAATGGTGGTGCAGAGTAAATATAAGCGATAAATGCCCCTCCTAAACTTAAATAGAGCATTACAGGGGTTTCATGACCAGCCCAAAGATCGAGGAGGTACGATAAGCCAAGACCACCCAGTAAAAGTACCACAATTTGGATAGTAACTTGGGGAACAGAAATTGCGCCAGAAGGAATCGGGCGATAAGGTTCGTTAATTGCGTCTATTTCGCGGTCATAAAAGTCATTAAGGGTTTGAGTATAACCAGTCATTAAAGGCCCAGAAAGTAACATACAAGCTGCTGCAATGAGGACATTTTCTAACGACCATACATAGTTCCCAGACGAAGCTGCACCACACACCACACCCCATATGAGAGGTATCCAGGTAATCGGCTTCATTAATTGCAGCCTGATCTTCCAAATATTAGTTTCCCCTGAAGCTGCTCCTTTCATTCCCAGGAGTTGCCGAGCCTTAGAGGTGGCTTCTTCTTGATTTTTCTCAGGTTTGGTATCAGTCATTTTTTAATCGTTTTTAATTGATTGATATTTATTAATGTCATGATTGACTGGTTCGTTTGCTAATTGCTAATGCGACGCGATAGCGAGTCCTTTAGGGCTACTTTCTTGCTCCTCGTTCCTCGTTTCTTCTTGCTTAATTTAGCCAATACTCAGTTCTAAATAGTTATTGGTGAATTTAGCTCCTGTAACAGAACGACCAGACCAAGCAGGGGGTAAATCTATATTGCGTCGTTGATCTCCTGCTTCTATGGTAATTTCTGAGCCATTTTGAGTTAATTTAACTTGTTTCTTGTCAAAACCTGGTAAAAAGACTTTAATTTTTTTCTCTGTCATCTCAAAAGTGGTAGGCTTGGGACTTGTGATACTACCTACGAGATTGGGTAAAGCATCACCCAAAGTTTGCCATTCGCCACTGGAGATAGAGGGTAGAAAAGTTATTGTTAAAGGGTTAAATTCTTTTGTTACAGAATCATTACTATCTGCTTGATTGAGTAAGACGCCTCCTACGGTTAAACCAACTTGCTGTGCGCTACCCCAGAGATATTTTGCTTGAGCAATCGCCACAGGATCATCTTTAGTAACTAAATAAGCAATTACTCTTTGCTCTGTTAAAGCTTGTCTTCCTTTTTCTAACATCTGACTTGCTTGGTCGGTTTCGTCGGGTGAAAGGCTATCAAATGACCAAGAAGAATTGAGAATAGCGGAGGTAACTGGTTGCACAAAAGGTGAAAGTGCTTTGACAATTTCAGAATCTTGAAATACCCCTTTAAAACGACGAATATACCAACTTAAAACTTCTGGCATCCCAAACATTCTGAGGGTATTGAGGTCGCCTGAGCCATCGTAGACAATGACATCATATTGCTTGCTTTGGTCGTATTCTCGAATTTTATTGAGAGCTAAAGCTTGATCCATCCCTGGTAAAATGCCTAACTCTTGACCATAGACATTCTTGAGAAGTGGCGATCGCAAATACTGCTGTTCTAGTTGCTTTACCTGTTCCCAATTCTGCTCTAAAAGCATTGTGGAATGTAATTGCGCCACAGATAAGTTAGCTGCAATTTCCTGTGGTTTGGCAGTGATGTCAATGCCCAAAGCAATGTTGTAAGCGGGACTAGAATCTTGAGTTAATAACAGGACTTTGCGCCCTTGCTGTGCTAAATTTTTGGCAGCAGCGATCGCAATTGTAGTACGACCAGTGCCACCTTTGCCCAAGAATGTAACAATTGAGGACATAGTTTTAGTATTTTTTACCTGGGATTGGATATGTATTCAAGCAATTAGTTAATCGGCTTGATTTCGTCTTCAAAAAACCAAGTAGCAGTTTGATCGTCGAATTTTACAACAACACCAACGCCACTACCGTCAGTCATTTTGTATTCTTTTACTGTACCTACTTTGCCTAGTTTATCAGCAACATTACCAGATACTTTGTCTCTAATACGATATACTTTAACCTTTTGACCTATTTCCATTCCTAGTTCTGTATTCTAAATATTTGATTAAATTAACCAATTCACAGTTTAAAGCAAAATCCACCCTATTGTTAAGCAGTTGTTGATTGAGAGGAAAAAAGAAAATGAATCAACCTGAGTAGGTTAGAATGGCTTTCTGAAAATATTCCGATCCTTAATTTATGATTGCCTCCATTACCAAAAAGAAGAAAACCTCTCAAATGCGGTGGTATTGGGAATTACTTTCTGTATTAGTCAGACGCAATCTGAAGCGTAGATATCGTGGCTCTTTTTTAGGCATTTACTGGTCGTTATTAAGTCCGCTCATTATGACAGCTTTGTATGCAGCTATTTTTGGCACAGCTTTTGCTGCATACTATGACAATTCAACTTTAAACTATGTATTGGCTGCTTTTACTGGTTTGGTAGTTATTAATTTTTTTTCGTCTTCTACGTCACAAGCTTTAGTTAGTGTTGTCGAAAATGGAGCAATAGTTAACAAAATTCGGCTTCCTTTAGTTATTTTTCCGCTTTCTTTTATAGGTGCTAATGTTTTTCAGCTATTAATAGGAGTTTTCCCTTTACTATTGCTGACAACTTTCCTGATCTCTCGCAGTTTACTCAACGTGATTGCCCTTTTATTTCCTTTAACTGCTCTAATTTTAGTCTGCGCTGGTGTTAGTTTATTGATGAGTTCGTTGTATGTGTTTTTTCGCGATTTACCTTATTTTTATGAATTATTAACTTTTTTATTATGGATTAGCTCACCAGTATTTTACCCTCCAGAAATTGTCCCAGAAGGCGTAAAAAGAATATTAGTCTTCAATCCTTTACTACCAATTATCAATAGTATTCGTCAAATTAGTTTGTCAGGTAGTTTACCAGATATAACTTTAATTTTCGCTTCTCTATTAAGTGGCACAATTGTTTTAACAGTGGGAGCTATCTCTTTTATTTTATGGCAAGATAAGTTTATGGATTTACTCTAAAAAATGACCGAAGCAATTAGAATTGAAAACGTTTCTTTATGGCGCAGAACTCAAGAAGAATTTTCTTACGATCTTAAGAGAACTGTTCTAGCTTTTTTAGAAGGAAAATATCGTCATCCTGCGAAAAAGCTCATTTTAGATAATGTTAGTTTAACTATTAATCAAGGAGATAAAATTGGAATTATTGGCTCTAATGGTTCGGGAAAATCAACTTTATTAAAACTAATTTGTGGTATTTTAAACCCCACTCAAGGAACAGTCAGAGTTAAAGGAAAAATTGCGCCGTTGATTGAGTTGGGGGCAGGGTTTGAT
>NZ_LR213836.1 GCF_900659865.1 Hyella patelloides LEGE 07179 | reverse complement strand
ATCCCTGGGAAAACTATTTGATTAACATTATTTAATCAAAGCGTCCCATTTTGATTGATTTGTAGAGCAATTCAGAGGCGCGATCACGTAGTGCCACAGCGATGCCCGATCGCGATCGCCTTGGGGGGCAAAAACATAATCTTTACATATTACATTTTGACGTGCGGAAAGAGAACTAAAGCTGAAGCTATGGGTGGAAAACCACCTCCTCCTAAAGTGTAGAGTAGTTGGTGAGATGTTGAAGTTTGATTTTGAAACAGATTATAAAGTGGTTGAATAGCTTTTTTGTCTCCAATTGTACCTAGCGCAGAAGCTACCATCATTAGTACATCAGAATTTTCATGTTGCAAAACTTCTATCAAAGGTTCGACTGCTACTTTTCCTAAGTTTGTCAAAGTCCAAGAAGCTGATGATATTAATGAGTCAGATTCGTTCTCTTGAAGAATTTTTATCAAAGGCTGTATTGCAAGATCGCTTTTAAGTTTTCGTAATGCTTCAATAGCTGTAATTCGAGTATATTCATCTTGGTTTTTATCTTGCAATATTTCAATAATTGGTTTTACTGCTCTAGTATCTTTTAAATAACCTAAAGTTTCGATTGCCTGTGTTTTTAATATACGCTCATATTCATATATATTATGTATATTAAATTGTTCTATTTTAGAAATAGGTGCTTGGATAATTTCAATTAAAATGGGGATTACCCTAGGGTCTTTAAAAAGTATTAGCTCGTATTTAGACCATTGCCAATAATTTTGTAATTGATTTAACAATAAATTTTGAATATCTGAATTATATTTCCACCAAAGCTTAGTCGAGCTTAAAACATAGTTTGTTAGATCGCATTGTATATAATTATCTTCGCTAAAAATACCTGTTTCGTATCCTTCAGCCAAAGTCTGCATCATATTAGTTAAGCTGGTGTATTGATAAGAACTTGTTCCATCTTCCCAATCACCAGAACAATAAAAAATAACTCGTTTCGTATCTAAATAAAAATAACCTACACCTTCTGGTAAAGATTGAAAAATTTCTAATTCTTTTACTTGAGTTCTACTATATTTTTGAGATTTTTGGTAATTTATCACAACCTCTTTTAAAGAACAAAGACGATATTCGTAGTTGGCGGGAAAAATAAAGGCAGATTTATAGCCCTGTTTAAAATTATTTTCATTTATTTCTTGTCCATTACGCCAGCGATATAATTCTTGTAACTCTGGAGGTAATTGAAAGGGTAAATCTTTGGTAATATCCGCAATCTCAGTATCAGATAATCCTGGTTGTAACCAATTAGCTGCACCTGAGTTATTTTGTTCTAAATATTTAGTGATTCTATTTAAGGCTTCAGTGAGTTTTAACATAGGTTTTTGTAAATAAGAACTGTGTTATAATTACCTTATTTATATTAGTAGTTTTGCTAGTAATCCTACAATTATAATATGAGATCGCATTCATGATAAATATAAGACAGTAGATTATTTTAAATTCAAAAATCAGGTCAACCATAGAAATAATAATGAGATTTGCTAAAATATTTTTATCTTTATTGTGCGTAATTTGTTTATTAATTATTTTACCTGCATATATCTTTGATCGCTTAAGTAATTGGCAAGTTTATTTTTTAGCAATTAGTTATTTATTATTCTTTTTAGCTACCGTATGGCGTACTACTAAGTTGGGAAACCTTGCTAAAAGAAGTGAAGATAAACAAGTTAAAAGTAGATTGGGTCGCGCTGCTAGTTTTGTGGGTATATTTGGTTTAATTGGTGTTCATTGGTTGGCTATTTATGAATCTACTAACTTCTCAGATAATAATTTTTATGTGACTAATATAGTTTTTACTATTATTGGTACTACTTTGGTGTTCTCTGCTATTATTGTTAACCAAGTTGCCGTTAAAACTTTGGGTAAATTTTTTGACCGTTTAGTAATTAAAGACCAGCATCAATTGATTACATCAGGTATTTACAGTCAAATTAGACATCCTATTTATACAAGCTATTTATTATTATTTATTAGTTTCTGTACTTTATTACAAAGTTGGTTTAGTTTAGAATTTTTAGCCGTAGTTTGTTTTATCTGGTTTGGAAATAGAATTACAATTGAAGAAGAAATGTTAACTCAAGAATTTGGGGAGAATTATCAAACATATCAGCAAGAAACTAAAAGACTACTTCCTTTAATTTACTAGAATTTTTTGCTTCCCAATAATCAAACCCTGGAATTATTCTTTAAGTACGAGTCTTTTTGCAGACGCTCCAACTTCCATCCCACTCGATCGTGACCTAACTAAAATACGGATTTTTGTTGATTTATCGTTATTTTGTTTTCGGTAGTCTTATGGCGAGATGGGAGTAAGTAAACTAGCTTCAATAACCGCCAAAGATTAAAATCTCTGGCTAATAGTCTCAAGTCTTCTCAAGAAGACTCCCTTCAAAGTAATGACTCTTAGCCTATTTCAATAGACTTACTCTGTTAGCCTTAAACTTAAGTTTAAGGTGGTTGAGGAGCGAAATACAAGATGTTAATCAAACCTTGTCTGCATCTCATTCTGTTATCAGTTGACAGATGACATTTTTGTTTAACTTGTCACTAATGGGTAATAGCTGAGAGCGATCGCTTTACCTCCCAGTTTTTTGATATCATTAAAAATATTACTGTGAAATTTTTTGTTGCATTTTGATATGGGGTACGCCAGTTGATGAGGATGCAAACACTTCACCAATAGGCTCAAAGCCATACTTTTGATAAAACTGAACTTTTGCTACTCTAGCATTGAGAACTACAAGGCTTGCTCCTTGTTGGATTGCTACTTTAGTCAATTCTTTAAGTATCAGTTTTCCTAGTCCTTGTCTTTGGTGTTTTGGCTCAACAACCATCTGACAAATCTGAAATAAATCAGCACTTTTTCGATCTAAGCGACCATATGCCAGTACCTTATGTTCTGGATTAGCTGTAATAACAAGATGCAGATTTTGTTTTTCTTGAGGCTCAAATATTGATTCAAACTTAATACAGTGTTCTTGGTAAAACAGACGATATCGAAGTTGAGCAGCTTGTTGATATTCAGGACTGCCATACTCAACAAATTTTAATTGATAGTTTGTTGTTTCTAACATGAGGATTTGATCCTGTATCAATTAGAAGAAAGAATGCAACAGATAATTTGTAAGATGGGGCGATGCTCCTCCTATCCTTGATAATTGTATTTATCTGTCGCTAATATTTTTTGATTTAGGATCGGGCTTGCTTGAATGATTACACCCATCGCAACATAAGAAATACTAACCAAAAATTGCTTCAATCTCTTTTAATGAGCCGAAATTCTACTTTATTTTAGCAAAACTCCTATTTTCTAAGAAACAAAATACTCTAAGCTAGGAAAAGAATTAATCAGAATAATTATTAGTAGTGAGTGAAGATCGCATTTTCCTATCAGTTAATCATATAATCAAACGTTTTAATTTTAATTTCTGGACGATTGCCGTAATAGCGATCGCTTGTATTATTGCCACACCTATAATTTTTGTTTTTAGCAGTATTTTTGCTGATGCTGGAGATATTTGGCAACATCTTATCGATACTGTTTTAAAAGACTATATCATTAACTCTTGCTGGCTAATGCTAGGTGTAGGATTTGGGGTACTTCTCATTGGAGTAGGTACAGCTTGGCTCGTTACTATGTGTCAGTTTTGGGGGAGTCGCTGGTTGGAATGGTTGTTACTACTACCTTTGGCAGCCCCCGCTTATTTGTTGGCTTATGCTTATACAGATATGTTAGATTACTTTGGCCCAGTACAAACCTTTCTGCGTGGTGTTTTTGGCTGGACTACTATTCGTGATTATTGGTTTCCCAATGTGCGTTCGGTTTGGGGTGCAATTCTAATGTTAACCCTAGTGCTTTATCCTTACGTGTATCTATTAGCGCGGGTTGCTTTTTTAGAACAATCAGTATGTACTTTAGAAGCGAGTCGTTCATTGGGTTGTAACCCCTGGCGCAGCTTTTTGACAATTGCTTTACCCTTAGCTAGACCATCTATTATGGCAGGTTTAGCTTTGGCTTTAATGGAAACCCTTAATGATTTTGGCACAGTAGAGTATTTCGGTGTATCTACTTTTACTACGGGTATTTATCGTACCTGGTTGGGAATGGGAGAAAGGGCTGCTGCTGCTCAATTGGCTGCTTTATTAATGCTGTTTATTTTAGCGTTGATTGTTGTAGAGAGATTATCCCGTCAACAAGCAAAATATTACCAACTATCTGGTTCGGGAAAACAACTTCCTAAATATGAATTGGGTTTATTCAGGGGTATGGGAGCGGGAATTGCTTGTTTGCTACCCGTAGCATTGGGTTTTTTAGTTCCTGCATGGTATTTATTGAGAATGACCTGGCTCAATCTAGAGAATGCTTGGGATGATGATTTTTGGTCATTAACCAGTCATAGCTTTATTTTAGCGATCGCAACTGCTATAATAGCAATGATTATTTCTTTAGTAATGGCTTACGGACAACGCCTACAGCCTAATTGGGCAATGCGGAGTTCAGTGAGAATTGCAGCTATGGGTTATGCTATCCCAGGCTCGGTCATTGCTGTAGGTATTTTGATTCCTTTGGGAAGTTTTGATAATAGTTTAGACAGCTTTATGCGAGCAAATTTTGGCATTTCTACGGGTCTATTACTTTCTGGAACAGTTGCTAGTCTTATTTTTGCTTATTTAGTGCGTTTTCTAGCTGTAGCTTTTAGTTCCATAGAATCTAGCCTCAATAAAATTACTCCTAGTTTAGATGATGCTTCTCGCAGTTTGGGTTATGGTGCAACTACTACTCTAGTGAAAGTACACACTCCTTTAATGTCTGGAGGTTTATTAACCGCAGCCATGTTAGTCTTTGTGGATGTAATGAAAGAGTTACCTGCTACTTTGGTAATTCGTCCTTTCAATTTTGATACTCTTGCCATTAGAGTTTATCAATATGCTTCTGATGAGAGATTAATTGAAGCTTCCGCCCCAGCTTTAGCCATTGTGGTAGTGGGGATTATTCCTGTGATTTTGTTAACCTGGCGAATTACTCGTTCCCGTGTTGATTAATCATTATTTTATTTATTTTCGCTAAGCTGTATTTATCAGTAGCATTGCTACGAAAACATCAATTTCTAGTAAGTCAGCTCTCAGCAATGAAAAAGTTAGTCAAAGTATCAGCAGTATTAGGAATTATCTTAGGAACTCAATCAGCTATAGCAACTCCGTTTCAAGCCGAAGTAAGCCAAACAGAAGCATCAGAACAAACTCCTAACCAGATGATCGAACTTTTACAAGATTGGGGATTTGAGACTGTCGAGTGTCAAGGAGATGTGGTTAACATGAAGCATGATGTTACTGGTGAAATAGGCTGTGCTGTTCCCGATGGAGAAATACAAGCTGGTAACTTTATTTATAATTCTGCGGAAAATACCATTAGTCCCATGACTGCTGAACAAAGCAATCAATTGGAAGCTGAAGCTACACCGCAAAATCCACCAATAGATAATGCTGGTGCTGCTGAAACCGAAGAACAAAGTGCTACACCGCAAAATCCACCAATAGATAATGCTGGTGCTGCTGAAACCGAAGAACAAAGTGCTACACCACAAACCTCACCAATAGATAATGCTGGTGCTGCTGAAACGGAAGAGCAAAGTGCTACACCACAAACCTCACCAATAGATAATGCTGGTGCTGCTGAAACGGAAGAGCAAAATGCTACACCGCAAACCCCACTAATAGATAATTCTGTGGCTGCTGAAACCGAAGAGCAAAGTGCCAAAGCTCAAGAATTTGTTTTTGGTTTCGACAATGCCTATGATTATTCTGCTTGTTTAGATGTAATTCTACTGGCGTATGAAGGGCGTCAAAGCGCATTAGAACGTGTTTCTAAAAATCAATGTGCTAGGAATGTTTTAAGTACTTTTGGCACTAATCTCTCCAAAGATGCAGCTTTTCAGTTAGTAAAGTCGGCTAATGCTCATGCTACTGAAGTTTTAAGAAATCCTCTTTATCCTGTCTTTGGTATCAGAAGAAGAGTCGCAATTAATTTTGGATATGTTTACGATCTTGATGAAAATAATAGCGATATTTTAGAGCTTATTAATTCCTAGTTAAATTTCTAAATTGCCCTTTAATAATTGCGATCGCATAATAAGAAGTGGAAGCTTTACTTATTTCAGCTTTCAGCTAGTACTCAAAAACAAAATTTAAAACAGTTTTCAAAAATCTTGCTTAATAATAGCAGGACTTTCTTGAATTCCTCGATTAATAAATGGAGATAAGGATGATGATTCTATCTTTGATAAATTTTGACTACGATCTACTTCTAGATATTTATTATCAACTAAAGTATAAAAGCTGATTTGATTATTTTTCCAAATCCATAGCTCGGATACACCAATAATTTCATAACTAGCTTTCAGGTTTTCTACATTACCAGAAGTAAAGATAACTTCTACTACTAAATCTGGAATTGGCTTTCTTATCTGAAAACTATATGCAATATCTGGCTCTTTTCCTGTTTTTCCTGAAGCTTCTAATCTAGTTTATCTAAAAGGAAAATCTAAAATAGTAAATCTTTCACAATAAGCAATAATTAGTCGATTAATTACTTCAGCAATAATTTCATGATTTAGCCCTGGAGACACAATACTTATTTCCCCGTTAAAATAACTAACTCGGTAACCTGGGTATTCTTCTGAATTAAATTTTTCGTAATCTGACCAACTTGCTCCTGTGATAGTTAATATCTGGTCACTTTGAATAAACTTTTTATTATCTAGCGGTAAATTTTTGGTAATTAACATTTTTAGTTAATCTCATTTTTGGTTTTGTGTCGTAATTACTATTGATTAATTTTAAAGTCTCAATCTCTAAAATTATTGAATCTTTCTTTTGTTGAGGCTTACTTAATAATTACAATAATCCCAGCATGAAAAATATAATGTAATCTCATTATCTCTCAAAAGTTTCATCGATCGAGGCATAAATTTAAGATTATATTGCCAATCATACCCATAAAGTATCCAGATACTTAATACTTATATCATTCCTTTGAAAGAATTTTTTAATAGATAGTCAGTGGCGTTACGACAGAATTTTCTTCTCCAACCAGATACCTACGATCAAAATTTACTAAGATATAAAGTATGTCTCGATCAGTGGGTAAAAAATGACTCCGAATCCCCAAATTGTAAAATCTATTAAACAGCTTGATTATCGTGTTACTGTAGGTGAGGTATCAGCGATCGCTGGTTTAGAAATTAATATTGCGCAACAGGGTTTATTGGCTTTAGCAGCAGATGCAGGGGGACATTTACAGGTTGCAGAGTCAGGAGATGTGGTTTATCTGTTCCCTAAGAATTTCCTCGGCATTTTACGCAACAAGTATTGGCAATTGCGCTGGCAAGAATGGTGGGGTAAAGTTTGGAAAGTTCTATTTTATTTAATTCGGGTTTCTTTTGGGATTGTTTTAATTGCTTCAATTATCTTGATGTTATTAGCGATCGCTGCTATCGTAATTGCAATTAGCTCTAGTGGTCGAGATGATGACGATCGAGGTGGTAGTTTCGGTGGTGGCGGGATGATATTTTTACCTCGCTTTTGGATCGGCCCTGATTTCTTTTGGTGGTTTTATCCAGATTATAATTCTCGTCGTCGTCAGCGCAGGAAAACAACCACTGATGATAACCAAATGAATTTTTTAGAGGCGGTTTACTCGTTTCTTTTTGGGGATGGTAACCCTAATGCAGATTTAGAGGAAACTCGCTATGCCACTATCGGACAAGCAATTCAGAATAATGATGGGGCGGTAGTAGCAGAACAAATTGCGCCTTATGTAGATCGAACTGATGCTGATGAGGACTATATGATTCCAGTGTTGGCTCGTTTCAATGGTTATCCTGAAGTATCCCCTGAAGGCGAAATTATCTATTACTTTCCTGAATTGCAGGTAATGGCAAATCGTCGGCAAAAACGTGCTTTACCCAACTACTTACAAGAGCAATTATGGCGTTTTACCCAAGCTAATAGTAGTCAAAAAATGTTAGCTATTGGTTTGGGGGGAGTAAACCTGATATTGGCGTTGGTTTTAGGCTCTTTGTTACAAGACCCTTCTATAGCTGTTCAATTAGGCGGTTTGGTAGCTTTTGTTAACTCTATTTATGGTGTTCTGGTTGGTTATGGCATAGCATTTTTAGCCATTCCCTTAATTCGTTACTTCTGGATACAAGGGCGCAATCAAAAGATTAGCACTCGCAATCAAGCCCGTGAATCAAGAGCTAATATACTCCAGCAAGCATCTGATTCTCTAAAACAAAAACTACTATTTGCCCAACAATTTGCTCAACAAAAAGTTATTAGCGATCGCGATCTAGCATACACTACGGAAGACGATCTTTTAGATCAAAATCTGCAAAATGCCGATAAAATTGATGCTCAGTGGCAACAAAGATTAGAGTCTAATTCTTCAGATTAATAAAGTAGGGCGGGGCATCGCCCCACCTTACCCATTGCTTTATTTCGTTAAATTATTTGATACAACTATTTAAGCAACTATGAGTCAAATTAAACAAGTCTTAGGTAAAGGTGTTCCCGTAGTAGGAAATGACATCGACACAGATCGCATTATCCCCGCAAGATTTTTACGCTGTGTCACCTTTGATGGTTTAGGAGAACAAGCTTTTGTAGACGACCGCGCCCAAAGTAATGGGAAACATCCTTTCGATCGACCTCAATACCAAGATGCCAATATCCTAGTAGTTAATGGGAACTTTGGCTGTGGTTCATCTAGAGAACACGCCCCTCAATCTTTATCTCGTTGGGGTATTAAAGGTATTATTGGGGAAAGTTTTGCGGAGATTTTCTTTGGTAACTGCATTGCTATTGGTTTACCCTGTGTTACTTTAGATCGAGCATCAGTACAACAGATACAAAAAGCCATCCAAGACCATCCCAATATCTCTGTGACAATAGACTTAGAAAAGATGCAAGTTACCTGTGGGGATGCTGTCTTTAAACCTTCTCTCAGCGAAAGTGCAAAACAAATGTTTTTACGGGGAACATGGGATAATTGCGGTCAATTAAACCAAAATGTAGCTGCTATTCAAGAAACTGCTTCTAAGTTACCCTATATTGCTTGGAATGCTTCTTGAAAAAAACGAAGAAGGAAGAATCATTATCTATTGCTTGTTACAAGCAACGACCAATAACAAATAACAAATGATTTAATCTTTAGTGTAAGTACTTAGTTAATCAAACAAAAATTAAAATTATGGCTGATGTAATTACTCCTGCTATTAGCGATCGCATTTGTCAACACATGAATGAAGATCACGGTGAGGCGATCGTTTTATACGCAAAGGCTTTTGGGAACTCTCCTGATGCTGAAAGTGCTAAAATGCTAGCGATTGACCCTCAAGGAATGGATTTAACTGCTCAAATAGCAGGTCAAGAAACTCCAATTAGAATCGAATTCGATCATACTTTACAAGATTCTGAAGATGCTCACCAAACATTAATTACAATGGTAAAACAAGCTAGACAAAGTAAAGTTTAATTCATTCATCACATTGAATATTTAACGTTTATCAAGATTCAAACTAGCAAATAAAAGAAAAATGTTTGTTAGTTAATATGGTTAATTAAAGAATCTGGCTATTATCTATTGTAAAAATAGGTATTTATTCCAGGTTCTTTTTTTGTGAGTCAAATAGGCATTGCCTCATGGTGGTATGAAAAGCGCAAAATTTTACTTTTTCATTAATATTCAAGAGGCTTAGAGCTTAGAGCTTTAAGCTACGAACAGTATTACTATCGGTTTCATACCTGTCTTGAACGAGTTGCTCATTGAGGGAAACCCAAGGGGCTGATTCTGTCGTTTCACGGCAGAACTTGTAAGCCCCGCCCAAGACCCCTTTAGGACTCGGCTTCGCCGTCGCGCACTCGTTCGCTAAATCAGCAACGCCCTTTGCGAGTCAAATACATTAAATTTATTAAGATAACTAAAAAAAAGTAAGTAAGTATAAACTTTTAGAATTTAATACCAGAAAAATTTATCAATATATAAAGAGATTTTAAGTTAGTTTAAAATACGGTTTAATTCCAATAAAAGGTTGGCTTTAATTCAGTAGTCTATCATTGAAAAGCTTTCAACTTAGGAGTAGCTTTATGGAAGAACCTTCGAGAAGTAGCGATTTGCTCAAAGAATTTACCAAAGAGCGTTCTATTCGTCGTATTTTGAGAGTTTTAAAGGCAAAGCGATCGCGAATTAACGAAGAGCTTAATCAGTTAGTTACTCACCTTGGTTTATTAGTGCCTTTAAAACACAACAAAGATGATAATGATATTTTATTGGAGGCTTTAAGCAGGCTGGATAGTGATGGCTTTACCGAGTTGTTAGAGCAAATCATTAAAGATTCTAAGCCATAAAACAATGATGTATATCATTTCTTTGTATTGACTAACGCTCAAAGATAGCCCCGTTCTCTATTAAGGCGAAGTAATCTCTAACTTTCAAGATAATTAATCCTTTAATCTATTAATGCCATTCCTAAATCCTTATTAATTTCAACAGCATAAATTACTCTAGGATGATTGATAATTTCTGTCCATCCTTCATAACAACGAGCTTCACCGAAAGAAAAAAGAGTATCTTCCCAGTAAATATCATCGATTAGAAATACAGAACCAGGTTTTAAAACTGGTAAAAGAGTGTTAAAGTCTCTAATATAATTTTCTTTTCTGTGTCCAGCATCGTGGAAAATAAAGTCGATTTTAGCTACAGATTTAACCAATTCTGGTAATAAGTCTTGGGTCATTCCTAAATGGCAATTAATGCGATCGCCATATTTTTCCTGGAGAATTTTAGAGGATAGATTATATTGTAATTCGCCACCTTCAACAGTAATTAATTGTCCTAAATCTCCTATGGATTTGAGTGCTTCCATAATAAACAAAGCAGACATTCCATAGGCTGTTCCTAATTCTAAACATTGCTGAGGGAGCATAATACGAATGGCTGTGTTCAGAATTCTTCCTTTTTCCCCAAAAGATGAGGAATTTTGAAAATGGGTATGAACATCTCCTACCCAATTTGATTCTTGATAAGTTTTTGAAGTGCTACGAAAAGAATCAGCAATTAAAGCAATCTCTTTAGCAGTGTTAATTTCAATGGGAAGAACATTCTGTCTTAAGACATTAATTAAGGTCAAGAATTGTTTCAGATAAATTTTATCTATACTTTTCTTGAGAGAACCTGTTTTTTTGATCGTTTTAACTTGTAGTCGTTTAGTTTCAATACAACTTCTTAATACTTCCACATAAGCGGAAGGAAAACCCACTTGTTGATGGTGATTATTTTCAAGCTCTTTTAAAGCCTGTGACATCACAATGTCTGTATTCCTTTTATCTCTCAAATAGCGATTATATAAAGTTTCAAAACTTTGATCTAAAGCATTTTTAATGGATATTTTCATAAAGTTAAGCGAGAAAGTTAAAGAGTGGCGTAATTAATTTGCTGAAATACTTCTCAAATATAAATAAATTATAAATTTGATTCGTAAAAATACTGATAAATTTGCAAATACCAACTAAATAGGCGTTGCTAATTTGGTTGACGACGTACAAAATAATACTTTTGTAGCTACCAGCTATGAGCTTCTTCAGTAGTTTTTGTTATTAGATAAAAAGCCAAATGATAGTGGAGTAATAAGTGTTCGCTAAGTATTCACCAATGCTACTAAATAAGACTACAATTAAACTACTTTAAAGTTAGTTACTAACCGACAAAAGTTTTCCTACAGTGCGATTTTCTTCGGTAAAAGTAGTTTGAGCAATTCTCTGAATATCTTCAGGAGTGACAGCAATGATAGCCTGTAAATCATCGAATAGTTTACGCCATGTTCCTGTTTTAGCTTCGTATTCTGCTAAAAGTCTTGCCATACCCATATTAGAGTTTAGACTACGTAATAAACCTGCTTTGAGTTGAGTTTTGACACGATTTAACTCTGCTTCTGTTACAGGTTGCGTTTTTAAAAGGTTGATTTGCTCTTTTAAAGCTGCTGCTAATTCATCTACATTATGACCTGGTGCAGTCATGGCATAAAATAACATCAGGTTGGGATACTTATCCCCAGGAAAACCGCTAAAACCTTGAGCAGATAAAGCAATTTGCTGATTTTCTACTAAAGATTGGTATAAACGAGATGTTCTTCCACTACTGAGAAGACTAGATATTACTTCATAAATTGGATAGTCAGGATTACCGATCCCAGAAATGTGATAACCTTCGAGATACCAGGGTTGAGTCGGTAATTCAACCGTGAATTCTTTAGTTTCTTGTTGTGGTGGTTCAATCGCTGTTACAGTAGGTGGTTCTGGTTGTTTGGGAAAACGCCCAAAATAGGTTTTAGCTAGTTTTTTGACTTGATTGGGCTGAACATCTCCTGCAACTACTAATGTGAGATTGTTAGGAGTATAGTATTTGTTGAAAAAGTCTCTAACGTTCTTTCTCGTGAGATTGCGAATATCTTCGTTGAAACCAATAGTGGGGCGTTTGTAAGGATGTACGCTAAAAGCAGTACCTAAAAATTGTTCGATAGTTTTGCCTAAAGGAGAATTATCAGTACGCAAGCGTCTTTCTTCTAAAATTACCTGTTTTTCTTTATAAAATTCGCGGAATACTGGCTCAAGAAATCTCTCCGACTCTAAAGACATCCAAAGCTCTAATTTATTAGCAGGAAAGCTATAAAAGTAGCTGGTATAGTCAGCAGAGGTAGCAGCATTTAAACCAACTCCTCCAGCAGTATCAACAATTTGTCCATACTCATTTTGTTCGACGAAACTATTGGCTACAGATTGAAGGCGAGCAAATTTTGGGGTTAATTGCTGTAATTTTGCCCGATCGCCTGTATCGTTAGCTGTTTTTATTTCAGTAAAAACGCGGTCTAAACGGTCTAAAAATCGCCTTTCTGCCCGATAATCTTTAGTTCCGATTTCTTTAGTTCCTTTAAAAGCTAAATGCTCTAAAAAATGAGCTACTCCTGTCTGTCCATCTGGTTCATCTACTCCACCAACATCCGCATAGGTAACAAAAGAAACTACTGGCGCATCATGGTTTTCTAAAACGATGAATTTCATCTCATTCGCCAAACGAAATCCCGTAATGCGATCGCTAAAACTATCTAAGTAAGGTTGAATAGAAGATTCTTCTGGGCTGGGAGAAACATCCGCCACAACTGGTTTAACAACCCAATTGCAGCCAATTACAATCCCAAAAGCGATCGCTAATAAGGGAAGAAACAAACTAAAAATTGATTTTTGTCGCCAATTCAACATATTCTAAAAAAATGTCAGATTTAGGTCACAATCTATGAAGGATCGCAGTTTAATAGGGTCTAATTGTTAGAAAATTAGAATACTAGCTATTAATTAACCCTAGTCTACAGCTATACAATCATTGTTCTGATTTCATTACTAAATATTATGCAAGTTTTTCATCGGCGTAGTCTTACAAAATCTTCCTCCAACACTTCTCCAGAAGAAGACACTAAAAAACGTATTTTACAGGCTGCACTGAAGTTATTTGCACGTAAAGGTTATGATGGCACAACTACTAGAGATTTAGCCAAGCTTGCCAAAGTAGCAGAAGGAACATTATTCAGGCATTTCGCTAATAAAAAAGCAATTCTGATTGAAATTGCTACTAATGGATGGATTGAAATTTTAACAGATTTATTGACAGAATTGAGCGAAATGGGTAATTATCGGGCTATATCTCAAGTAATGCGCCGTAGGATGCTCAGTATGCACGCCAACGCCGATTTATTAAGAGTTTGCTTTATCGAAGCTCAATATCACCCAGAATTGCGAGAAAGCATCCAATCTGAAGTAATAGCTAAAATGACTGATGTAGCAGAAGCTTTCTTTGAAACAGCAATGGAAAAAGGCATATATCGTCGAACAAACCCCAAAATTGTGGCTCAAGTATTCTTAGGTATGTTTGCGATCGCAGGGTTTTCCGAAGAAACCATTATCAATCCTCAAGCTTCCCCCCAAGCGATGCAAGAAATGGCAGAAGGTATTGCAGATATCTTCTTAAATGGTGTTTTAGCTGATAAGAATTAGTGGTTAGTGGCTGGTGGCTGGTGGCTGGTGGTTAGTGGTTCGTTGTTAGTGGTTGGTAGGAACGTGGTTGCTACTTTTGACTTCTGACTTCTGACTTCTGACTTCTGACTTCTGACTTCATCCCTCATCCTCGCTCCATTTTTCCCAAAGGTCGGGACGGCGATCGCTAGTTCGTTTAATTTGTTCTGCTCTACGCCATTGCTCGATTAACTTATGATTTCCCGATCTGAGGACTTCTGGCACTTCCCAACCCCGAAAATTAGCAGGTCTGGTATATTGGGGATAATCCAACAAATCGGTTTCAAAACTCTCTGTTTTTAAAGAATCTACCTTACCTACTGTTCCTGGTAACAAACGCACTACCCCATTGATAATGGTCAGAGCAGGAATCTCACCACAGGTTAAGACAAAATCTCCTAAAGAAACCTCTCTAGTTACCAAATGTTGTCTAATTCTTTCGTCTACTCCTTCATAATGTCCGCAGATAATCACCAACTGATCGTAATTAGTTGCTAAATCTTTAAATACAGACTGTTTCAAAGTTTGTCCTTGAGGCGTAACCAAAATAATTTCTCTACGGGGTAACATTGGCAGAGACTCCACCGCAGCAAAAATAGGCTCTGGCTTAAGTAGCATTCCCACACCACCACCATAAGTTATATCATCAACTTTACGGTGCTTATCAGTAGTAAAGTTCCGAGGATTGACCAAATTCACTGTTGCTATTTCTTTAGCAAGAGCTTTTCCAATCAAACTCGAACTTAAAGGAGAATCGAAAAAATCAGGAAATAAAGTGATGATGTCAAAATGCACTTGGCGAATTCAAAATGTAGGATACCAGTCTTGATGATACAGTTATATATATGTATTTGGTTTGATTAGAAACCAAATTAAACCGAGCTTCTACGATATAATTTTCAAGTCTTTAACAAAAAACTCCAAGCCTAGGTAACTTTTGAAATCGTCTTCATAGCTTAAACTTCTAGGACTTGCGCTTTTGTTCCCTGTACGTCAAAATTATGCCCCAGACAGAAAATCAAACTCAAGTTACAGATCGTCCTCAAGCAACTAAAACCGCCATTCTTGTTATTGGTGGTGCAGAAGATAAAGTGCATGGCAAAGAAATTTTACAAACTTTCTGGCAATGTGCTGGTGGTACTGATGCCATAATTGGCATTATTCCCTCTGCTTCTCGCGAACCTGCTCTGATCGGTGAACGCTACTATCGTATTTTTGCAGATATGGGAGCAAAAGAAATCAAAGTACTGGATGTCAGAGATCGCGATGGAGGTAGAGACTCAGCCTATTTACATTATGTAGAGAACTGTACGGGTATCTTTATGACTGGTGGCGATCAACTTCGCTTGTGTGGTTTACTGGCAGATACTCCCCTAATGAACTTGGTTGTGGAAAGAGTTCGAGCCCAAGAAATCGCTCTAGCAGGAACTAGCGCAGGTGCAGCAGTTATGGGACATCAGATGATTGCAGGCGGTAGTAGTGGAGAATGTCCCAATCGTGCTTTAGTCGATCTGGCAATGGGATTAGGCATCATTCCTGAAGTATTAGTAGATCAGCATTTTCATAACCGTAATCGCTTGGCTCGCCTCTTAAGTGCTATTTCTGCTCACTCTGATTTATTAGGAGTAGGTATTGATGAAGATACCTGTGCCATGTTTGACAGCGATCGCAATCTTCAGGTATTAGGAAGAGGAACTGTAACCATAGTGGATGCTAGAGACATATCCTATACTAATCAGAACCAAGTACATGGTGCTGACCCCATTAGTATCCATAATTTGAAACTGCACGTTCTTCGTTATGGCGACCGCTACAATCTGGAGGGACATCAAGTTATTGCCAGTTCTTGAAGAATAAGACGATAAAGATAATAGAGGAGGTGATGTAGGCGAAAAAACAGGATAATAGAGGAGGTGAGTTGTCATCGGAAAAATTTTCTGATGATATTCTTTTAAAAGTTTTTGGTTCTTCAATACTAAATACTCAGTCATTAAACCATGACTTCGATCCTTCCGTTACTTTCTGTTTTATAGTAACCTACTTTATCTGATAAAAGTTCACCATGAACAGCTTATCCAGTCCCAGCAGAGAGAAACTTGTTTTGTGGTTTTATCATCTTTAGCATCTAAAGTTCTAATAATCACCGACAAACAAGTTGATCAAGTCTATCGATCTTCGTTTTCCTAACTAAGTATCATATTTAGCTATCTAAGTAAACCCTATATCACACTGCCCTTGTAACTCAAGCCAACATGAGAATCCTTAAAACTCAAACTCTAAGAGGTCCTAACTATTGGAGTATTCGTCGCACTAAGCTCATCGCGATGCGACTCGATCTCGAAGAATTAACCGAAAAAACATCAGATCAGATTCCAGGTTTCTATGATGGTTTAGTTCAACTATTACCAAGCGTCATCGAACACTACTGTTCTCGCGGACATCGAGGAGGGTTTCTAGAAAGAGTTAAAGAAGGGACTCTCATGGGTCATATTGTGGAGCATATTGCTTTAGAGCTTCAAGAGTTAGCGGGAATGCCTGTTGGTTTTGGTCGTACCAGAGAAACCGCAGAGCAAGGAGTTTTTAACGTAGTTTATGAGTACGTAGAAGAGCAAGCAGGGCGTTACGCAGGAAGGGCAGCCGTGAGACTGTGTAACTCAATTGTGCAAGCTGGCACTTATTCCCAAGCAGAATTAGAACAAGACATTGCAGACCTGAAAGATTTATACGCCAATACTGCTTTAGGTCCTTCCACCGAAACTATTGTCAAAGAAGCCGACGCACGAAAAATTCCCTGGACGCTCCTCAGAGCGCGAGCTATGCTACAACTGGGTTATGGGGCAAATCAAAAACGGATTCAAGCAACTCTAACTGAGAGTTCCAGTATTTTAGGCGTAGAATTAGCCTGTGATAAAGAAGGTACAAAAACGATATTAGGTGATGCAGGAATTCCCGTTCCTCAAGGTACAGTAGTTCAATATTTAGACGAGTTAGAACAAGCAATAGATACTGTTGGGGGTTATCCGATTGTGATCAAACCCCTAGATGGCAATCACGGAAGGGGTATTACTATTGATATTAATAGCTGGCGAGAAGCAGAATTAGCTTACGATTTAGCTAGTGAAGCATCGAAAACTCGTTCGGTCATTGTTGAGCGTTATTATAATGGTAGCGATCATCGAATTTTAGTGGTTAACGGTCAAGTAATTGCGGTGGCAGAAAGAATTCCCGCCCACGTCATCGGAAATGAAAAATCAACAATCGAAGAATTAATTGCTGCTACCAATCGCGATCCCGACAGGGGGGTAGGACACGATAATATTCTGACCCAAATTACCGTCGATCAAACCTCTTTAGCTGTTTTACAAAAACAAGGCTACGATCTCAAAACGATTTTACCCCAAGGAACAACTGCCTATTTACGAGCCACAGCTAATCTAAGTACAGGAGGAATTGCCATCGATCGCACTGATGATATTCACCCCGAAAATATCTGGTTAGCAGAAAGAGCAGCTAAAATTATCGGTCTGGATATTGCAGGGATTGATGTGGTAACTCCAGATATTACCAAACCCTTAAGAGAAGTGGATGGGGTGATTGTCGAAGTAAATGCAGCACCAGGCTTTAGAATGCACGCTGCTCCCAGTGTGGGGCTACCCCGTAATGTGGGGGCTGCGGTACTTGATATGCTGTTTCCTGCCAATGCTCCTAGTAGAATTCCCATCATCGCCATTACAGGGACTAATGGTAAAACTACCACCACCAGAATGACCGCTCATATCTATCGTCAGACAGGCAAAGTTGTCGGTTATACCTCTACTGACGGGGTTTACATCGGTGATTATTTGGCAGAAAAAGGTGATAACACAGGTCCTTATAGTGCAGGAATGATTTTAAAAGACCCCACTGTAGAAGTAGCAGTGTTAGAAAGTGCCAGGGGAGGCATTTTAAGATCGGGATTAGCTTTTGATCGCTGTGATATCGGTATTGTGTTAAATGTAGCAGCAGATCATTTGGGTTTGGGAGATATTAATACCATTGAACAAATGGCAAGAGTCAAGGGGGTAGTAGCAGAAACCGTTAAACCAGATGGTTATGCAATTCTAAATGCCGACGATCCTCTAGTGGCTGCGATGGCACAACAAGTAAGTAGCAAAGTAGCCTATTTTTCGATGAATCCTGATAACCCCATTATTATCGATCATCTGCGACGCAATGGTATGGCTGCGGTCTATGAAGATGGTTATCTATCAATTTTAGAAGGAAATTGGACGCTGCGGATTGAAAAAGCAGTCAAATGCCCCGCCACAATGGGGGGAATGGCTCCTTTTATGATTGCTAATGCTTTAGCTGCTTGTCTGGCTGCTTTTTGCCAAGGAGTAAATATTGAAACTATTCGTCGCGGAATTAGAACCTTCAACCCTTCTGCCGAACAAACTCCAGGACGCATGAATCTCTTTGATTTGGGAGAATATCACGTTTTAGTAGATTATGCTCACAATCCTCACAGCTACGAAGCAGTAGGCAGCTTTGTCAGCAATTGGGAAGGAACAAAAATTGGTGTTGTCGGAGGTCCTGGCGATCGCAGAGACGAAGATTTAATTCTTTTAGGTAAAATCGCTGCGCGAGTATTTGACCGTATCATAATTAAAGAAGATGACGATAAAAGAGGCAGAAAGCCAGGAGAGGCAGCAAATTTAATTGCTAAAGGCATTTTTCAAGAAAATTCCCAGGCTAACTATGAAACCATCCTGGATGAAGTAACAGCCATCGAAACTGGCTTAAATGATGCCCAAGCTGGTAATTTGGTGGTGATTTTCCCTGAAAGCGTCACTAGAGCGATCGCTGATATCAAAAAACGCATCTAAATTTATTTATCAAAATGGGAGTGCAATATACTGCTTGGTCAGCAGCATTTCCTAACGTCAATTCTAATGGGTAAACACAATCAATCTTTAACAGTCAAGAACTCTTTACAATAAGTTGAAGAAACAATATTTTAGTAAATTTAGTGAGACACTTCCCTTAACAGAATGTCAGATATAAAGTAAGGTCGTAAAGAGTAGTAGAAAGTATGTAGTCGTGATTGTCCGAGGGTAACTTCTAAAATAATTAAAGCAAATTTAAGAAATTTAGTCCTATATTATAATTATCAATTTAAGTTTCTAGATATTATTTACACTCATTTAAATAAAATGTATCTCAATCTAACGTCGCTAAATTTTCTAGGTATTCTAAATGATTCGTATTTTATTAGTAGATGACCAAACCCTATTATGTGAAGTACTCAAAACTTGGTTAGAAGTTGAAGAAGACTTTCAAGTTATTGGGGTTGCCCATAACGGCAATGAAGCATTATCTAAGATAGAAATGCTACAACCTGACATAGTTTTAATGGACATTGATATGCCAGAAATGGATGGCTTAAATGCTACTCAAATTATCAGTGAGCGTTTTCCTGAAGTAAAAGTGATTTTTCTCAGTGGTCATGATGAAGATGACTATTTGGGAAAGTCTTTACGAGCAGGAGCAAAAGGTTATCTGCTAAAAAATACTACCGCCGAAGAATTAGCAGACAAAGTTCGCTACGTTTATCACAATAGTAGTAACGTTGCTCTTTCTGTAGATCAGGAGATGGTAGCAGGTATTCAAACCCAGCTTGAAGAACTAATGGAAACCTATCGCCATAAGTTCCAAAAACAGCTAGAAGGCTCTCACCAATCAGAAACAGTAGTGGCAGAATATGATGCTAAATTTAAACGGCTAGAAGTATTTTTACTGCGAAAACAAGAGGAATCTTTACAGCGTATTAGGCAAGAAACTCGGTCAACTTGGGACTCGATTCATAAAGAAATTTCCAATACCAATACTCAATTTAACAGTGCCAACCGCAGCCTAAGCTCCCAAGTCAACCAGCAAATAGTTAATCTAAAAAAAGATATCGATGTTGAATTAAATAAAGCCCTCGAAGATTGGTCGCGTCAAAGAGCAGCCTTACAAGAATGGGCAGTTCAACGAGATGAAATGCAGGTTTCTGCGGAGGACTTTCAATCAAAATACCGTCGAGAATTAATGTCTACTATTAACCCGTTTCGAGCCTCTTTTAGAGATATCGATAGGCAAATCGCCACTATGCGTAACTGGTTAATCGGTTCAATTTTGCTCGCAGCAATGTCCTTAACTTTCTCTAGCTGGTTATTGGCCTCTAACTTTGTTTCTGGCAACACAACCGATTCTCAAATTCAAAATCAATAGGGCAACCGCGTTAGAATAGACTATACGTGAGCGTAAACCTTACTTAACAAAAACTCTTAATGAGTCCCTATTTTATCAAAGTTTCAGAACAATCATTTTATGTTTGACTCTATTGACTCTGCTCTGGCGGATATAAAAGCAGGTCGTCCTATTGTAGTAGTAGATGATGAAAATCGAGAAAATGAAGGTGATTTAATTTGTGCTGCTCAGTTTGCTACTCCTGATAACATTAATTTTATGGCAGTAGAAGCCAGGGGATTAATTTGTTTAGCCATGACTGGAGATCGCTTAGATGCCTTAGATTTGCCTTTGATGGTGAGTAAAAATACCGACAGCAATCAAACAGCCTTTACCGTAAGCATCGATGCTGCACCCCGTTTAGGAGTCAGTACAGGTATTTCCGCAGACGACCGCGCTCGCACCATTCAAGTCGCGATCAATCCTGCAACCCAACCAGAAGATTTAGTTCGTCCTGGGCATATTTTCCCCCTCAGAGCCAGAATTGGAGGAGTTCTCAAACGAGCAGGACACACAGAAGCAGCAGTGGATTTATCCCGTTTAGCGGGTCTTTACCCTGCTGGGGTGATTTGCGAAATTCAAAACGCCAATGGCTCAATGGCTAGATTACCCCAATTAGTAGACTATGCCAAGAAACACGACCTCAAGTTTATTAGCATCGCTGACTTAATTAGTTATCGTCTCAAGCATGACCGCTTTGTCTATCGTGAAAGCGTCTGTAAATTTCCTTCTCAGTTTGGTGAATTTGAAATTTATGCCTATCACAATGCGTTAAACAACACAGAACATATTGCCATTGTTAAAGGCGATCCTCAAGAATTTAAAAATCATCCCGTAATGGTACGGATGCATTCAGAATGCCTAACAGGGGACGCTTTAGGCTCTTTGCGCTGTGATTGTCGGATGCAGCTACAAGCAGCCCTGAAAATGATCGAAACTACGGGTTCTGGAGTTGTGGTGTATCTCCGCCAAGAAGGTCGGGGAATTGGTTTAATTAACAAGCTTAAAGCCTATTCGTTGCAAGATATGGGTTTAGATACGGTAGAAGCCAACGAAAGATTAGGTTTCCCTGCGGATTTACGAGATTATGGCATGGGAGCGCAGATTCTCAATGATTTAGGTATCGCTAAGATTTGCCTGATTACTAATAACCCCCGCAAAATAGCAGGACTGAAAGGTTATGGTTTAGAAGTTGTAGATCGTGTTCCCCTATTAATTGAAGCCAATAGCCATAACTCAGAATATCTCGCTACTAAAGCCAGAAAACTCGGTCACTTGCTACTACAAACCTATATTGTTACCGTTGCTATTTCTTGGCATGATGCTTTAAAATCTGCTACGGCACGCTACGAAAAACTAGATAAAATTCGTCATTTAGCTCAGTCTCATCACTTCCTATTACAAGAAGAAGCTCGTCCTATTGCGATCGCACTTTTCTCTACTCCTTCTTTGATATTTCATCTCGGCTTCGATCAAACCAGCTTGGCAAAATCCGATTGGTATCAAGATTGCAACCATCCTTACATGAAAGGAATTAGCCAAATTTTAGACCATCTACAAAGCTGGGAAGCAGTAGCAAAATTAGAATTTCTGGTTGCCACAGGTGAAGACCCCATGCTAGGGTTACAGGTCAAACTAGACCGAGAATGTCACTCTTTGGCTCAAAAACCCTCTGAACTCTGCGGTAACTTACAAAGTCAAACTATCTACAGTTTTGAAAGATAAAGCGATCGCTATAAGCGATCGCTTTCAAAATTAAGTCAATGTTATAATATCTACAAGAATCAAATCTGCGGTTAGCTAAAAACCAAACCTTAGCTAGCTGCTTTTTTTACGTTTCAAAACACCGATAGTACCCATAGCTAATAAGCCCAAAATAGAAGCAGGTTCGGGAGTAGTCTCAGTATCAGGGTCTACAGGAGGGTCTACAGGATCGACGGGATCGATGGTAATTTCACCACCACGAGCCGTAAATAAATATCCCCCATCTACATCTCTGTTGATACGGTCATTAATTAAAGCATTAACTCCATTATCAAGTAAAGCTCCATTAACTGCTGAACCATCTAGTTCTAGAGAAACTCGATCGTCACCAACACCATAGGCAAATCCAGCACGAGCAGAATTTCCTCCTAAACCATTTTCATCACTTCCACTGGCTTGTCCACTTTCCCACAAGATTTGATCGTAGTTAAACTCAATATCAAATCCACCAGTTTCTACATCAGAGCGATCTATTAAAACTAGCTGAAAGCTATTTAAAGGGTTGTCATTACTGTTAAAATATCCGACATCAACCCAGTTAACACCAAAAGCATCACGACCATCAACTGTTCCCATACCATAAGTCACAGGTGAAGAACCTGCTCCTCTAGTATCTACATCAGCAAAGAAAGGTGCAATGATTTGTTGATTAGTTTCAAGAAGGCTGAAAGGAGTAAAAGTACTTAAAGAATCATCAAAAGTAACGTTTCCGTTGTTGTTAACGTATAGTTCATCGGTTTCTAAACCACCCAGGTTAACTTCAAAACCGATAGGTACTAAACCTGTAGAGCCATCATCATTAGCTGCTAAAACATTGGAATCAAAACCAGAACGAACTGCTGCTGCTTCTGCAAATTGAGGAGTAGCGATAACAGTTCCTAAAGCTATAGAAACCATCCCTAATGACAAAGATGTGGCTTTGAATCCACTGACATTTTTACGATTCAATATTCTATACTCCGAAATAATTGTGTGTTTAATTAAATGTAATTATTCCTCTGAAAAAATTACACTTAGAGATATTTAATCTCTATATAACAGTTATAAATAGGAACTCAGTCGATCGTAAATAGTTTAATACACCTAAATAAAATATTCTTTTTGTTAATAGTATGAATTTTTTATTTACCTTCAATAAATACTGATAAATATATTTTTTTGATTTGTAAGATTATATAATGGACATTTCTTTATTCGCCTAACAATACATTTAATTAAGATAAAAATTAGGTAAAGCTAACTTTTTATACGCAGAAATAAGGTTAAATTGAGTACGATCTCGAGTGTTAAATATACTGTTATTTTATAATTCCTTAATTTACTTAAGTACAGTAAGTTTAGGAAACACCTATTGCAAAAATTACAAATTTAAAAAAAAGAAAAATTATTTATAATTAGTTTTGCGATCGCCTATAAGATAAAAATTTAAAATTATTAATTTAAAGATTGGTGTTGCAAAAAGCGATCGCATTTCGTTTTCTAATTTTTTCAAAGTTTATTTGACCATAGTTAATGACTATAATATTTAGCCGTTATATTGACGCTTAAAATTTTTTTCTCACAGGCGATCGATTTTGTCTGTGATTTGGGAATTGTGTGTATAACAAAGCAAATGTAAAGATGTTTAAGTTTTAAATGAATTTAAAAGAATTATATACACATACTTCAGATAAAAACCTTATTAATTCTGTAGTTGCAAAAAAAATACAACAAAAAAAAATACCTTTTAATAAACCTTTTATTACAGGACGGGAGTTTGGCTATATCAAGCAAGCAATTGCAAATAGTCATTTTTCAGGAAATGGTCACTTTACTAAAAAATGTCAGACTTGGCTAGAAAAAAATGTTAATTGTCAAAAAGCATTATTGACTCATTCTTGTACCGCAGCGTTAGAGATGGCAGCTATTCTTGCAAATATCCAGCCTGGAGATGAGGTAATTATGCCTTCCTATACTTTCGTCTCTACTGCTAATGCTTTTGTTCTAAGAGGCGGTATTCCTGTATTTGTCGATATACGCCCTGATACTTTAAATATTGATGAGTCAAAGATTGAGGCTGCTATTACTTCAAAAACAAAAGCGATCATACCAGTTCATTATGGTGGTATAGGTTGCGATATGACAACAATTATGGAAATCGCTCAAACTCACAATTTGTTGGTGATTGAGGATGCTGCTCAAGGAATAATGTCAAAAGAAAAAAATAGACCTTTAGGAAGTATTGGACATCTAGGTGCTATGAGTTTTCATGCAACTAAGAATATTATTTGTGGAGAAGGTGGTGCATTATTAATCAATCATCCTGAATTTATTGAAAGAGCCGAAATTATTTGGGAAAAAGGAACAAATCGTAGTCAATTTTTTCAAGGAAAAGTTGATAAATATACTTGGGTAGATATGGGTTCTTCTTATCTTCCTAGTGAAATCAATGCAGCTTTTTTATTAGCACAGTTAGAAAGTGCAGAATTAATCACTCAAAAAAGACTTAATCTTTGGCAACAATATCATAGAGGATTTGCCGAGCTAGAAAAAGAAGGTAAACTCCGCCGTCCTTTTATTCCTAATGAGTCTCAACAAAATGCTCATATATATTACATAATATTGCCTGATTCAAAGACTCGTACTACTGTAATTAAAAAACTAAAGTCTCAAGGAATAAGTTCAGTATTTCACTATATACCATTACATTCTTCTCCTTATGGTCAAAAGTGCAGTTATACAGAGGGAAATTTAGAAGTAACTGAAGATTTGTCTACTCGTCTACTTCGTTTACCTTTATTTCCTGGTTTAACTGAATATCATGTGGAGCTAATTGTCGATCTTATTTATCAGTTTCTCTAAATTAATGAATGTATATAGTAATAGCCCGTAAAACTTGATGTCATTCAAAAATAATGTTATTTCTGGGTTCAAATGGTCTTCTATTTCTCAAATAGTAAGGCAAGGAATGCAATTTTTAACATTAATCATTCTTGCTCGTTTATTATCTCCTTCCGATTTTGGTGTCTTAGGAATAGCATTAATTATTACTAATTTTATTGCTATTTTTAAAGATTTGGGTACATCAGCAGTAATTATTCACAAGAAAGATATCTCTAATTCTCTTAAAAATACTATTTTTTATTTTAATTGTTCTTTTGGGTTACTAGCTACTTTAGTACTATTTTTGATTGCTCCCGTAATATCTCAAATATATACAGAGCAAAAGCTATTATTAATTCTTAGAGTCCTTTCTTGTAATTTTACTATTTCTAGCTTTAGTACTATACATAAAGCATTACTAGAAAAAGAACTCAAATTCAATCAATTAGCAAAAGTAGAAATTATCGCTACCGTAATTTCTTCTACAGTGAGTGTTGTATTAGCGTTATTAGGCTATGGAGTTTGGAGCTTAGTTTATCAAATTTTGATAATTACCACAATTACCACAGTTCTTTTATGGTGTAACACTCAATGGAAACCTAATTTTTCTTTTAATTTAGGTGAGTTAAGAGAAGTTCGTGAATATAGTTTAAGTCTTACTGGATATACTATATTTAATTTTTTTATAAGAAATGCAGATGATTTTTTGATTGGGAAAGTTTTGGGAACGCAAGCATTAGGATATTACACTCTGGCATATCGATTAATGTTGCATCCTCTTGTAAGTATTTCAACAGTAATTGCTAGGGTTATGTTTCCTGTATTATCAAAAATACAAGAAGATAATGCAAGATTTCGCTTTGCTTATTTAAGAGTAGTGGGAATTATTGCTTTAATTACATTCCCTATAATCATGACTATATCTATCATAGCAGAACCACTAATATTAACTTTTTTTGGAGAAGAATGGAAACCAGTAATTTCACTATTACTAATCTTTACTCCTACTGCTATGATCCAGTCAATTACTACAACTGTAGGAATAATTTATCAGGCAAAAGGACGTACTGATTTGATGTTACAGTGGGGTATTTTCGCTGGAATATTAATAATTTTTTCTTTTGTTTTTGGTTTGCGATGGGGTATTAACGGAGTAGCGGTAGCTTATAGTTTTACGTCTTTTTTTATTCTATTTTATCCTAGTATTGCGATTCCTTTTAAGCTGATAGATTTATCTATATTTAGATTAATTGAAATTCTCTGGCGATCTTTTATTAGTAGTATTTTTATGTCAGCGATCATTTCAAAAATTGAGTTTTTTCTATCTCATAATTTACCAACTGGATGGGCTTTAGCTATTTTAGTTCCATTGGGAATATTTATTTATTTACTAACAAGTTGTTTGATTAATCGTCAGCAATTATTGGCAGTTATAAACTTAGCAAGATAAAAGTTAGTAAACGTAGACATCATGAAAATAGTAAAACAAAGACTTATCTTAAAAGATTCCTTATTATTTGTTAAAGTAGATAGCTATATTAAACAGCTAGGAAATCATGCTACCAAAAAATATGGTTTGATAGCAGATGAAGATATCTATTTTTGTACAAAACGTTAAATTTCTATGTCTCAAAATAAAATAACTATTATTCATAGCTTTCCCACTTGGCTAACTCCAACTCAGACTTGGATGTATAACTTAGTAAAGTATGTTCCAGAAAGTATCAACAATCATATAGTTTGCAAAAGAACTCAAAATTTAGATCGATTTAATTTACCAAATATTCATAGCCTTGCTGATGAGTCATTAGTATCACTTCTGTGGGAAGAATTACTTCTACGAAGTAGTTTTAAAAAAACTTCTAACTTTCTCATTAATCAAGCCAAAAAATATCAAGCTCAAATACTTCATTCTCACTTTGGTCATCTAGGTTGGGCTAATCTACACAATGCCCAAACTTCGCAATTAAAACATATAGTAACTTTTTATGGATATGATGTTAATTGTTTTCCTCAGCAAAATCCTATTTGGTTAACTAGGTATCAACAATTATTCGATCAAATAAGTTGTGTACTTTGCGAAGGAAGCCATATGGCTCAAAGTATTATTAATTTAGGATGTCCAAAAGAAAAAGTAAAAGTTCAGCATCTAGGGGTAAAAGTTAACAATATTAGTTACAAACCTAGAAAATGGCAGCAAAATCAGCCTCTAAGAATCTTGATTGCAGCATCTTTTGTCGAGAAAAAAGGTATACCTTATGCAATTGAAGCTTTGGGCAGAATTAAAGATGATGTTGACTTAGAAATAACAATTATTGGAGATGTAAGCAAGAGCAAACCTAGATACAGAATAAAAAGAAGTCAGTTAGAAAAGCAAAAAATTTTAGATTTAATTACTAAGTATAAATTAAATTCAAAAACTAAAATGTTGGGATATCAATCTCATGATGTTTTTTTTCAAGAGGCATATAAACATCATATATTTTTGTCTCCTAGTGTGATTGCTGAAGATGGAGATACTGAAGGTGGTGCGCCAGTATCAATTATAGAAACAGCTGCAAGCGGAATGTTTGTTATCAGTACAACTCACTGTGACATTCCAGAAGTTAT
>NZ_LR213835.1 GCF_900659865.1 Hyella patelloides LEGE 07179 | reverse complement strand
TTCCGCCGATACCCCTACCTTTATCTAAAACTGTTACTTTAATACCATTGCGCTGTAAGATACTGGCAATAATTAAGCCTGAAATACCACCACCAATAACTAAGCAAGATGATATTTGTTTGTTTTGATAAGACATAAAGATGATTATTTCCAGATGTTATAAATATCTAATTCAAGATCGCTAAGATTATTTTAATTGCGAGTAGGGTGGGCAATGCCCACCCTACCCTTTAATTATCTCAAGCTGTATTTATAAATAGCTAGGCTGTCTAGATAATAATTTTTTTAGTAGTCGAGTAAGCAAAATGATTAATTCTAACTACAAAATCTCTGTTAAATCTAAAATAAAATTAGGTAAAATATTTTCTCCTGAAAGGCTGGATGGAGACTTGATAATTTCCACTGGTTGATTAGTGCGATAGATTTCTACTTGTTGATTTTGCCTATCTATTAGCCAGCCTAATTTTGCACCATTATCTAGGTATTCCTGCATCTTTTCTTGTAATGGTTTTAAAGCATCTGTTTTAGAACGTAACTCTACTACAAAATCAGGGCAAATAGGCGCAAATTTTTCTTGTTCTTCAGTGGTTAAATTATTCCAGCGAGCTAATTTTATCCAAGAAGCATCAGGAGAACGTTTTGCACCATTAGGTAATGTAAAACCTGTAGAAGAATCAAAAGCAATTCCTAATTTGTGTTTGCTATTCCAAATTTCTAATTGAGTGGTTATTTTAATGTTTCGTCTACCTGTATCACTGCCTGTAGGTGGCATAATAATTAAATCTCCTTGGGAATTGGCTTCAAAGCGATAGTCGCGATTGCGTTGACAAAGTTGCCAAAATTGTTCGTCAGTTAAGTTAATGGCTAACTGAAGCGGAGAATCAAGATTGATAGTGTCTGTACTCATGGCTGCGATAACTCAGTTCGTCTTCATTCTTAATCTTAGCGAGACGTAATATCAGGTTTGCTTAAATACGTTAAATGTGATGGTCGAACAGGAGAAATTTGATTTAAAGTAAGGATACAGACTCGATCTAGATGGAAGAAATTGCCAAAGACCTGTTACTCCCCAAGAGGTCGAAACGTGGCACAATTAAATACGTTTCTCAAGAAAGTCCTTAATAATCGATTAACAGCGAAACATTATTTATTGTCATCATTACAATATAGATAAGAAAAAACTGATATGACTGCAACACTCCAAGCACCTCCGAAAACAGGACGAGTAGTATTTCCTTTTACCGCTATTGTGGGTCAGGAAGAGATGAAACTATCTCTGATTCTGAATGTCATCGATCCTAAAATTGGTGGCGTAATGATTATGGGCGATCGCGGAACGGGAAAATCCACTGCGATTCGCGCTTTGGCTGATTTGTTACCCGAAATTGATGTGGTAGCTGGCGATCCTTTTAATAGCGATCCTCAAGACCCCGATTTGATGAGTAATGAGGTCAAAGAAAAGGTACAACAGCAAATTCCTTTGGAAATTGTGAAAAAGAAAGTCCAGATGGTAGATTTACCGTTGGGTGCTACAGAAGATCGGGTTTGTGGCACAATCGATATTGAAAAAGCTTTGTCTGAAGGGGTTAAAGCTTTTGAACCAGGGTTATTAGCTAAAGCAAATCGCGGTATTCTCTATGTAGACGAGGTTAACCTTTTAGACGATCACTTGGTTGATGTGCTGCTTGATTCGGCTGCTGGTGGCTGGAACACTGTAGAAAGAGAAGGTATTTCGATTCGACACCCCGCACAGTTCGTTATGGTAGGCTCTGGAAACCCCGAAGAAGGAGAATTGCGCCCTCAGCTACTCGATCGCTTTGGAATGCACGCTGAAATCCATACTGTTAAAGAACCCAACCTCAGAGTGCAAATTGTCGAACAAAGAGCCGAATTTGACGGTAATCCTCAAGATTACACTGCTAAACACCAAGAAGAACAAAAAGCTTTACAGGAAAAAATTGTTCAAGCACAGCAATTGCTACCTCAAGTTACTCTCGATTACGATTTACGAATTAAAATTTCGGAAATTTGCTCCGAATTAGATGTTGATGGTTTACGGGGAGATATTGTCACTAACCGCGCAGCTAAGGCGATCGCTGCTTTTGAAGGTAGAACAGAGGTTACAGTGGATGATATCCGTCGCGTAATTGTTCTTTGTTTGCGTCACCGCCTGCGTAAAGACCCCCTAGAATCAATAGATTCTGGTTACAAAGTAGCAAAATCTGTAGCGCGAGTTTTTGGTTTAGAAGAAGATGAATAGTTAATGGTTGATGGTTGATAGTTGATAGTTGATAGTGAATTTGCAGCTTCTATCAGCCATTGAACCTAAAATAAAAAAATATGTGGTTAATGATGAAATGATAAATGTTAAGTGAAAAACAGAAAGAGCCTTTAATTAGACTTGTCGGCGTTTCTAAATCTTTTGGGAATAATATTATTCTCGATAATGTAGACTTGGATATCTACCGTGGAGATGCTTTAGTTCTTATTGGTCCTTCTGGTACGGGAAAATCAACTATTTTAAGGATTATCGCTGGTTTATTGCCTTTAGACAAAGGGAGTATTTACATTAGTGGTCAAAAAAGAAAAGGCTTGATTGAAGATGGAGAAGACCCTCTTGGTATTAGTATGGTATTTCAACAAGCAGCTTTATTTGACTCTTTAACTGTAGCGGAAAATGTGGGTTTCTCTCTTTATCAACACTCTGATTTGTCATACCAAGAGATTAAAGAATTAGTCAGAGAAAAATTAGATATGGTGGGGTTGGGTAATACAGGCGATCGCTTTCCTGCGGAACTTTCAGGAGGGATGCGTAAAAGAGTTAGTTTTGCTCGCGCTATTATGTCTAATCCTAAAGATGAAGCGAGTAGACCAGAAGTTGTCCTCTATGATGAACCTACCGCAGGTCTAGACCCGATTGCTTCTACAGTAATCGAAGACTTGGTACGTGAGCTACAATGCACGGATAGAGGTTGCGGTACTTATGTGATGGTCTCTCACCAAGACAGTACAATTCGTCGCACTGCTGACCGCGTGATCTTTCTCTATGGAGGAAAAATTCAGTGGACAGGAAGTGTTGAAGAAATTGATACTACTGATAATCCTCTGGTAAGGCAATTTTTCAGTGCTAGTACGAAAGGACCTATTAAGGTGATAGAGTAATCGGAATCAGTGGTGACAAATTTGGTTATTTTTCCTGTGTGTAATTAGTATTGCAATTAATATTAATTACACATCGACTGCTTGATTATCTACTAGCTTTTGCCGCTTTAATTTCGTCAATTTTTTCTTGGGTTTGACGCATTTCTCTTTTGAGAGGTGTAACAATAAAACTAGGTAATTGTGCTTCTTTACTAGCTGCTTGAGAAAAATGTTCTAAGGCTTCTTCTAAGATAGAAATATCTTGATTCTTTTTACCAATTTTCCGCAGAATTTGTCCTTTTAAATAGTAGTTTTCAGGATTGTCAGGAGCAATTTCTAGAGCTTGATTGACTGATTCTAAGGCTTTATTATAATCTTTAAGATCGCGATAAGCAACGGCAATTCCTCTGTCCACTAAATAGTCAGGAGAAGCGTATTTCTCGAATCTAGCAATCGCCTGTTCGGGACTAGAAAAAGGTAAATTAACTGCTAATAGTAAATCAACATAACCTTTAATTAGATTTAATTCTGGGTCATCAGGTTCGATGTCTTCTGCTGCATCAAAATACTTGAAAACTAACTGTAATTTTTGAATGGCACTAACGGCACCTTCTTCTTCATAAAGATAAGCACCTTCCATAAAGTGACCTACAGCTTGATAAAGATTACTTCTTAAAGGATCGGTTGTGCTTAAAGATTCCGCAGCTTGTAATGTTTTTAAAGCATAAGCTTTGAGGGTTTCCCAGTCTTTTTCAGTATAGGCTAACGAAGCGAGTAAAGCATAAGCTAAAGGCTCTTTAGCCTCTTCTTGTTCTGCTAATTGTAATGGGTTTTTTGCTCCTTTGTAGTCTCCAAATAAAAAGATAGTTTCAAAAGCTTCTTCTGTATGTTCTCCTAAGTCACGGGAGTTTTCTGTCCGAAAAGGATCGGCTGCAAATGCTAAATTATTAAAGCTTAATGTGGTAGTAAATATAGCAACAACAACAGAAGCAAATTTAGTTTTTGAAAATATTTTACCCATAGACAAATATCAAAATAAAACTATCTCAACTAGACGTATTAGCCTTTTTAAAGTTCCAATTAATAACTATCTTGCAAATAGAGATTACTGACTTCTAATCATTAATCATTCAATTAACCACCTTGACGACCAAGAGCATAAACTCCTGCTCCTATACAGGTCATAATGCCTAAACTGATAGACCAACTGCTACCCAAACTAACATCAATTCCCCAATTACTCAAAAATCCTAACAAGAAGAAAGGAACAATACTCATTACAGAAGCGTAGAAAGCGTTTTGAGACTCTCTAGTGTCGCGAGTCTCTTCAAACTCCTCTACCGAAGTATAGAAGGAACGATCTGCAAAGTTTAACCATCTAGAGAATTGTTCGGTAATCCAATCTTTTAAACCAGAAAGCACAATGTAAAGAGCTAAAGACCAGAGACAACAACCAGCGATCGCTATTTTATCAAATGGAAAGAAAAAAGGGAATATATCTCGAATCATTTATCTAAAATTGATATATACTAAGTAAATTTTCACAATCATGGAAGAATTTTAACAAAGATTGTTTGTCATAAGCACCTCCTATCAGGGTAATAATACCCAGTAATTTTTGAACAGAGAAAATATTCTGATAAGATATTGAGAGTGTTTCATGACAATGGGAACGCTATTTATTTTTACCAAGTATTACTGCATAAATAAATTAGTCTTTATATATAACAATAAAAAGGCTGAGTCTTTGAGTGATGTCTTTCTGTAAAACACGACAATCTACAAATATATGTACTTTAAATTTAAATGGTATCGTCTGACCATAATACTAATCATTAGTTGCGCCTGTTTTTTGGGTATTTCTCAGCTAAAATCTAGTACTCTAAAAGCTTCTAATGTGCCAGCAGCAGAAGTCTACCCTACAGAAATTGCCAGTACAATGTGGCAAAATGGGTTTTTTCCTCTCGAAAATTTTCAGTCCTACACATCTCCATTTGGTTATCGTCGCTCTCCTGTAACTGGCGAAGTACAATTCCACAATGGATTAGATCTAGCTGCACCTCTTGGTAGTTATGTTCGTAGTTGGTGGAGTGGCAAAATTGTTAAAGTTAGTCAAGATAATGCTTGCGGAACTCACGTTATAGTCAAGTCTGGTACTTGGGAACACGTTTATTGTCACTTAAAAGGACACGTAGAAACCTCTGGACAGAACCGTTTAATAGTAGATGCTGGAGCGGGAATTCAACTTGCTCAAGGACAAGAAATTGCAGCAGGAACTAGAATTGGTCGTATTGGTATGACAGGACGCACCACAGGCCCTCATTTACATTGGGTTTTGAAACATAATGGTAGCTATATTGACCCTGCTTCTGTGCTGAGGGAAATGTTTCGTCAAAAAGCTAGCTTGATGCCTAATTCTCAGAATTTTAGCTAGGTAAAGCCGTTATTTATTAGCTTTTATTGAGTAAGAATTTTTATTTGTTCGTTGAGTAGTTAAGCTAACTTAACATATCAAATCAATTAATGATTGCCAAAGATGATATTTAGTTAGGTAGGTGTGAACAGTGAGACACTTTAGCAACCTACACGAACAGAATTTACTATTAATAGTTTTTTATGATTTCAGAAAATAGCCAAAAAAAAAGACCTAATTATCGACCTTTAAAAAGATTCGGTCAGCATTGGCTAAAAAGCGAAAAAGCTTTAGCGAGAATAGTCGCAGCAGCCGAATTAAATCCCAGAGATCGCGTTTTGGAAATAGGCGCAGGTACAGGAATTTTAACCAGCCGTTTATTAGAAGAATCTGAAGCGGTTACTTCTGTAGAGATAGACCGCAATTTGTGCAAAAAGTTAGTGCGGAAGTTTGGTGAATTAGATAATTTTCTCTTACTTCAAGGAGATTTTCTCAATTTAGATGTTACAGAAGCCTTAAAATCTTTTCCGAAGTTTCAAAATCATAATAAAGTTGTTGCCAATATTCCTTATAATATTACTGGTTTAATTTTAGAGAAACTTTTCGGCACAATTTATCGACCAACCGTAGGTAATTATGAATCTATTGTATTATTAATTCAAAAAGAAGTAGGCGATCGCTTAGTAGCAAAACCAGCCACAAAAGCTTACAGTGCGTTATCAGTTAGGATGCAATATTTAGCTCATTGTGATTTAGTTTGTGATGTTCCTGCTAAAGCATTTTCTCCACCGCCCAAGATTGATTCCGTAGTGGTTAAACTACGTCCTAAAATAATTGATAATCCTGCTGATAATCCTCAGCTTTTAGGCACGTTAATTAAGCTAGGTTTTGGTAAACGTCGCAAGATGTTGAGAAATAATTTAAAAAGTTTAAGATCGATAGAAGAGCTAACAACTTTATTAGAAAAATTAGCAATTAATCCTCAAAGTAGAGCAGAAAATCTCAGCGTACGTGATTGGATAAATTTAAGCAATAACTTTCCTCAAGAATAATTATTTATTTTTGATTACCTCATCCTTTATTCTTCAAAAATGTCTGCAATATTACCTCCTTGGATTGTACTCGATCCTTTACTAAATAATTGGTTACAAGAAGATATTGGTAGGGGCGATCGCACTACTTTGGGTATTTTTAAAACTAATAAAATTCAGACTAAAGGTTATTGGATTGCTAAAGAAGCAGGAACTATTGCAGGATTGCCTTTAGCTCAAAGAGTATTTGAAATCTTAGATAAATTTGCGATCTTTATACCTTTAATTACAGAAGGCAAATCAGTAAGCAAAGGCGAAACTATTGCTGAATTTTCTGGCGCAGTACAACCATTATTAACAGGAGAAAGAGTAGCCTTAAACTTAGTTATGCATCTTAGTGGAATAGCCACTATGACTAATAAATACGTCCGAGAAATTGCCGATTTACCTACCCAATTAGTTGATACTCGTAAAACCACTCCAGGCTTAAGAATTTTAGAAAAATATGCTACCGCCGTAGGTGGTGGTGGTAATCATCGCATGGGTTTAGATGATGCAGTGATGATTAAAGACAACCATATCCAAGCAGCAGGAGGAATCAAAAATGCGGTTTATTTAGTACGTCAAAACATTCCTTATACAACTACCGTAGAAGTAGAGACTACTAACTTAACAGAAGTAACCGCAGCAATTGAGGCACAAGCTAATATTATTATGCTGGATAATATGCAACCTGAAATGATGAAAGAGGCGGTACAGTTAATCAAAGCTAGTCAGCAGAATATCAAAATTGAAGCTTCAGGAAATGTCACTTTAGATAATATTAGAATCATTGCAGAAACAGGAGTAGACTATATATCAACTTCTGCTACAATAACTCGTTCTCGTTGGTTAGATTTAAGTATGAGGTTTGGTTAGGTTTTAGTGGTTAGTGGTCGGTAATTATACCATTTATCAAATAAACCATTACTCATTACTTTTTCATTTTTTTTCTTTTCAAAACAAACTATTTGTTAGAAATTAAATACCTGACCACATTTAACAAAACCTTGAAAGCCATCTGCTTTTGCTGAAGGTAATTCTCCTGGTTGATAGCCATAAAGCCACATTTTATTTTTAATACTACTAGGTAATTCTTTTAATTGTTGATAATGAGCATGAACTTCAGTTGGGTGTGAAGTTGTTTCACAGTCTTGATAAATACTATCTGCTTCTTCATAGTATTGACTAAGCTCTAACGGGCAAAATTGAGTATCTGTAGTTAAAAATATTTTGTGTTTGTTAATAGCAAAAAATAAACCATAACTAGGCATTAAATTTTTATATTTATTAATATGAACTACTTTGATTAATTTAAAATTAATATTATTCCAATTAAAACCTCGATCGCTAGCTATAGGAAATAGCTTAAAAAAACTATTAATTTCTACAATACTTTCATTAATAAAACTCATTCCTCCTGCTAAAGTTTTTTGCCAAATATCATCTTTTAATTGTTCGTGGATATATAAATTAGGGCGATCGCATTTCGGATCGAATTTAGTATTAAAACCAATGTATTCTAAGCCACCTACATGATCGGAATGTAAATGACTAATATAAATATCTGTAATATCTAAATGAGAAAAACCCGCTTGGTATAGAGAAAATCTGATATCCGAACCGCAATCTAACAAGAGCTTTTGATTATTGTCATGAATTAATAAAATATTTGATTGAAAATTATTTGCCCCCACTGTAAAAGCTGACCCAGAACCCAAAAAAAGCAACTTACTCATTGCGCGCATTTTTTTTAGATAAATTAATTCTCAGTACAGCATAAAAATAAATTGACATCTGGCAAAATTATTTTAAAAATTTTCCGTAGAATTACGTAATATGAAATACTTAAATGCTTGCTACGAATACATTGTAAGGGCGAACAACCTCGCCCTTACCAAAATGATATGTGCATCATTCTTTATTTATATTTCATCTAATTACAAAAAATAACCTGTTCTGACTCAGCAAAACAAGCTATTAAATTACTTTAAATTGGTCTAGTAGCACCTATCTCAAAACAAGCTTTTACTTATTTGAGTTAGATATTCTTATGGAACACTTTCTATAACTTCAATATCTCAAAGCATTGCATACTCAAAAATTAGTCTTATTTTAAGTCAATTTTAGCTGTTTGTTTGCGCTTGAGGTAAGAAGAACCACCGAACAAACCACCCACGAAGAATAATCCTAGAGCGGGGGAGAATACAAAAGGAACAGCAGCAGAAGGAACTTCTGTAATAGATATATTATCAAAACCTGCTGCGGAGTTACCAGAAAAAGGAGTATTAGACTCGGCTAGACTAATAAAGAAAGTATAATCACCAGCAGTTAAACTACTAACATCTACATTCTGACTAAAAGTTCCACCACCATAAGTTGGTTGATTCAATAGGGTGACAAGACCGCCTGAGCCTGCGATACTGACAGAAAATGAATCTGAAGCTTCACCATTACCCTGAAATGCCCAATCAAAGGTAACATCTAAACCATTAGTAATATTGTCAGTAGTTACAGAGAATAATCCAGACTGCCCGCTTGAGTTGACATCATCAGAACTAGCAGCAATGCTAGCATCGTCACTGGTTGCACCTAATAGAAGAAAAGTGTCTCCATCAGCAAATATATCACCAAATTCAGAATTATCGATAGCCAAAGCACCAGATGCGGAATTATCACCCAAAGTACTAGGAGTTACTGTAAAGCTAGTATTATCAATAGCCTCAGTTCCAGTGATTGCACGAACAGGGTTGGCATTCCAAACAATAGGAGAAACTCCAAGTAAGAATAGAGCTACTTTGGAGTAAATTTTACGATTAATTTTCATTAAATTTCTAGGTATTTTCTAGAGTACAGAGATAGAGCAATAATTATTATTTAACCCTTCTGCACTGCATTATAATCACAGAAATATGCTAGTGCCTTCAGTATTTATCAGGAGAAAATTTCCCTTAGTTTTTATTGCTTGAAGTTAATACTTAAGTAGTTATTACTTTGATGTTTTAGCATCAGTAATTGTACTTAAATCAAAATATTTATCGTATAAATAATGGTATTGAATATCACAATAATTAATTAGGGAGGGGTATGCCTCGCCCTAACCTTTGATTGCCTTGATATGTCGCAAACATTTTTTGATTTGGTATTAACTACTAAATATTATTGTTTTAAATTTTATAGACTATACTTTTTTTATAATTAATAATTAAAAGATAGCAATACAATATTAGTAATTATACGGATGCTTAATACTTTCTTATAAGTTATTAATTAACACAGTAATTTAGTAATTTAGTAATTTTACTGAACTTAAATTTTTATAATTATCCAAACTATAAATATATCTTGCTGCTTACAAAAACAGTTTTATACTCATAGTATTTTCACTATCAGTAATTAAGCTGATAAATAATAATTGAGTAAATTAAAATAAAATATTTACTTAGTATTAATATATTTACGGTTTATTGATTGCTATATGTCTTTCTATCAAGATTAGACATTTAGACTAAAGTAGTTACACGATATTCACGATTGATACCGCGTCTTTGTTTTCAAAGTAGACGCGACTCAAATTAAAGAAGTCAGGGGACAAATGTTTTGCAAAGTTGCGCTCTTCCCCAACTTCTCATTTTTGAAACCAAATCGGCAACGCTAATTATGGCTTTAAAAATTTATTCGTCTTCCCCTTCTACTTGGGCGCGATATTCAGATGCAGAAAGCAGATCGCTTAATTCATCAAGATTGTCAACTCTAATCTTGAGTAACCAACCTTCTCCATAGGGATCTTCTACAATTGATTCAGGGGTTTCAATAGCTGTTTCATTACGGTCGATGACTGTTCCAGAAACGGGAGGATATAAATCTTCTACTGCTTTTACTGACTCAATTGTGCCAAAATTTGATTCTAATTCTAAAGAATCTCCCACGTCTGGTAATTCTAAAAAGACAATATCACCTAATTGATCTAGAGCGAAGGCACTAACACCAATAGTTGCGATTTCTCCATCTAAACGTACATATTCGTGGGTATCAAGGTATTTTAAATCATCGGGATATTCTAATTCCATATTTTACTTCCTTAATCGCCAAGCAAGTTTTAGTTTATCCTGTTTATCGATGATTGTTAATCCTTTTTCCTAAAGGGAGAAAAATAGTTAATTCTTTTCCTTGTTGGGTTTTTTGTCTAACTGTCATTTTCCCTCCCAAAGCTTGGAACATATTTTTAGTTACATCCCAATTAAGACTCAAGCATCCTGTTTCTGGTTGGAACATTAATAATTGACCGAGAGCTTTAAAAGGGTTTTTGCTACTATCACTTTGAGAGATTACTTGTAGCTTTAAACGATCGCCAGCAGTGGAAACATTAACCTGAATTTGTCCTCCATTAGAAATACTACGGGTACAGCTTTCCATTAGACCAGTTAAGGCTCGATCTAACATAGCAGGATCGCTGACTACTTGGGGTAAATGTCGGGGAACGCTAACATCCAAATTGACATTACGTCGCTGTGCTTGTTTTTCCCAACGAGGAATAGTTTGTTGTAAGAGACTTTCCAAACAGCAAGGAGTTAAGTGAACTGGTTGTTTGGTTACAGGAGTTGATTCTAACTCGGTAGCGCGGAAGATTAATTCCATGCGTTCAATTTGTTCGGTACATTCGCGATCGATCGCTTGTAAACGCTGAATAACCTTAGCCGAAAAATCTTGTTTCTTTTTCAGTAATAGTTTGGTTAGGGTACGAATTGTTGTCAGAGGAGTACGGATTTCATGGGTTAACGCCTGAAGTAATTCCATCTCTAACTGGCTGTTGGGATGGAGTAAAGACTGGGTATACTCTACGGGTTCAGTTGCCGATTCTGAAGGAGTAACGGTTTCTATCTGACGGGACATATAAGCACCGCCTTTCGAGGGCGGAGTCAGCCCCTCACGAGTATTTTCAATAGCTAAGGCAGTTAAATTAGGTAAATTATGGAGTAATTGTCGGCTAAACTGACTAACTAAGCGGTAATCTGGGCAATTAGGACTAAAATTAGCTACCATAGCATCTAATTGGGATAATTCTGGATAATTAACCAATACTAAACGCGATCGCAAAGTTTGCCAAGCTTTATCGATAGTTTCTGGTGCAAAAGAAAAATGAAACTGGGGATTTCCTGCTTGATTTTTTCCCAACACCATTACTAAAGCAAAGGTAGTGGTGAAGATAAAGCAAAATTGTTCCTGAATAATCGGATCGTTAGGAATTAAGGGTAATTTCCATAAAGGAGATTTTGCTAAAACTTGAGTATTCTTATCTTCTTGAGAACAAGGCATTAAGGCTTTAAATTGAAAAGCTTCAGGAGTAAAAAGCCCTGTTTGTAGATGGGATATCACAGAAAGATTGCTAAAAACAGGTACGGGGGAAGAAAAGACCAAACCTTGAAGAGTTTCCCCATCATAAGAATTACAGTCAATGGTATATTTGAGAAGGCTTTCGGCTGCTGCGATCGCTCCAAACCATTCTCTTTGAGCCTTCAACGACCGTATAGATGAGTTTTCTGGCAACATTTTGCGATCGTCAACAAATTGGTTTTCACAATCGTTCAAGACATCACTTAAAGTTTGTAACAACCTATTTCCCACTCTTTCTTCAACCTCCACCAATAGCTCATTATCGTTAGTTATTATTATTAGTACCCAAATTGAATCGGCGATCGATAGATCGTCTAAATCACTTAATTTGGTTAGATAAGTAATATTACTGGTTTTTACTCGATCACTATACTATCGGTGTTTTTTGTTTCTTTTAACCCGTAAAACCGAACTTACTATGGGTGGATATTACAAGGATGATGGATGAAGGATGAAGTACAACAAAGAATTAAAGGGTATTGTCCGCTCCTTTGTTTCCCTTAAACCAGAAAAACGGCAGAGAAGCCTATGTTATTTCTGGGTTGGAGAATAAATAGCCATCCGCCGTCGTTATTAGTTAGTAGCTGTCGCTCTTGATCGCTCTTTAGGTTCTAAAACCCTAGAATTAGTTGTTGGTAGAATAAACAGCCAACACTTCACAACTATCAATACGCATTTGTCTCAGGATACTTGCTACTGGGACGCGATAGCGAGTCCTTGAGGGCTACTTATGAATAGACATCTCCAATAATTATGCTGAAACCCTTATGATACCCTTTAAAAATCGAGGTTTCTGGAGATGTCTAATAGTTAACTAAACTTGTTCTAACCAATCAACGTACTGCAATATTCAACCGAGTTTTTCTAATTGCTCTAAAGTTCCCACGTTAGCTAATTCTACATCTTTACAAGCCCGTTTTATTAAACCAGTTAACACTTTACCAGGCCCTACTTCTACTACCTGAGTCACTTCTTCTTTACTCAACTGTTCCATAATTTCACGCCATCTTACCGAACCTGTCATTTGAGCAATTAAACGTTGTTTTAAGTCTGCTGAGTTACTACTAGGTGAAGGAGCGACATTAGATAAGACGGCGATTTTAGCTTCATTAAAGGTAACTTGCTCTAGTATTGTTTGAAATTGTGCAGAAGCTTCTGTCATTAAAGGAGAATGAAAAGCACCCGAAACATTAAGCTCTACTATTCGTTTTGCTTTGACTTCTGCTAATACTTTGTTAACTCCTTCAGGTGTACCAGAAATAACTACTTGACTACTACTATTGTCGTTAGCTAAAACAACATCTTTTCTACTATTAATCAGGCTTTCTAGTTGTTCGCGGTCAAATTTCATTAATGCTGCCATCTTACCACCAGCAGCATTTGTCATTAATTCCGCTCGTTTTTTTACCAAGCTAAGTCCTGACTCAAAATCAAAAACTCCTGCTGTGTATAGAGCAACATATTCTCCTAAACTATGACCTGCTACTAGCTGAGGTAGTCCCGTTTTCTCTATTAGTAAATCAGCTAAAATTGCTTCAATTACATACAAACAAGGTTGAGTATAGAGGGTTTGAGATAAAGTAGTTTCTTTTCCTTTACAAATCTCCAACACTGACCAACCTAAAATTTGTTCGGCAATTTCAAATTTAGTTTGAGCCGAGGGAATTGCTTGTAAGTCAATTCCCATATTTACTACTTGAGAACCTTGTCCAGGAAATACCCATGCTGTTTTCGTCATTGCTTAATGGATTATTAATAATGTTAATTTGTACTTAACTGACAATTATCTCATATTGGGTCATCTTAAAATTTAGCTCTTGACTGTTTGTTCTGTTCCCATGCCAAAAAAAATCAAAGAAAGTACATCAAAATAGGAAACAACCAAATTTGTGAATAATTATGTGTAGTTACTGTTTTTTTCGGATAATTTATGCACTATTCAAAGGGATAAATATAACCTTCTAATCCTGATTCTTTGAGGTGCTTTATAAATTCACGAGCAGGTTCTTTTTGAGTAAAAGCACCCATATAAATAAAAACTCCTTGGGGAAAATTGACTAAAGAAACATTAGGAACTTTAGTTTTAGCTATTTCTAGAGAGCGATCGCCTGTATATTCGGTTAATATATAATAATACTGGGAATTGTTTTTAACTTGAGGAATAATAATATCTTGCGGTAAGTTAGTTGGTGGAATTGCTAACGGAAGATTATCTGGTAATTTATCTTGAGGCACTTCTTCGTCATCTCGCGTTTTTTCTGTGGTGGGAGTGGCAATATTTTTCAAATTACCGAGATTAAGTTCCACAAATTCTTGTGTAGTTAAATCGCTCTTTCCTGCGGTAATTAATTCTTGATTATTTTCGGAGCTAGAAGCTATAAATTCAGTTTTTTGCTTGTGAATAAAAATAGCTACAGCAGCAATTAAATGACTTAAAATTATCAAAAAAATTGCACTAATTTTCCAACTGTTAAAAAACTTTTTTGGTTTAATATTTAGCTCTTCTGTCTTAGGGTTTTGTGCTTCTTCAGAATGTTCTAAATGTTGTGTGAGTTCATCATTATCATTATCTAATAAGTTATCATCCCATAATCGAAGATCGTCATCTAATAGTTTTGCTGAAGTCAAATGACGGGAGGAAATGCTTCTGGTCAAGAAGCATTTTCCATTTATGCTCGAATGGGGACTCCCGTGTTGACCGTTAGGGTTCTTTTTTGGTGGATTAAAAAGGTTAACTTGTCCTGTTGAAAATGGTTTATGAACAATACTAAATCTTTTTTTTTCAGTGTAAGATTGGGACTCTTTAGTCATGATAATTACCCATACCCGTAAAATCGACTACTAGCATAACTTTGAACTAATAAATCTGCCAGTCTTCAGTCTTATCACTGAATAATAAATATTGAAAAGTTACCTAAAAAAATTAATAAATGCGGTATATACTGAGATGGTTTTCTGCCATATTATTAATTTCTATATAGCACTTAGGATCGTGAATTAAATAACTTACAGATTAGGTATGGTGTTGTTAGCATAAGCGTAACACCGATATTTTAATTTTGGATTTTCTTAAATTCTCATTCCTTATCTAGAAAACTAGTATTTTATTAGGATAAAATAATCCTAACCAATTGCTTAACTTTTAATTTTTAACTCTTCTTTTTTGCGCCTTCGGACGACACAGAGTTACACCACTTAATTCCAATTTTTTCCAAAGTTCGATATAATACCTCATAACTCAGAAAAATGCTCTGTTAAGATAAAAAATGCTGAGCAATTTTATTAAATTCCTGTAAAATTTGCTCGTAATTAATACCAAAGAAAATTTGCAAAATTAATAATAAAATCCCAATGGTAAAAGCAGTAGAAACGCTCGCTTTTAAAATCTGAACCATCCAGGTAAAAATGAGCCAAGCAATAACAAGCCCTACTGCGATCGCAACTATTTCTGTAGACATAATATAGCAACCTTAAAACATTAATACCTTATACTGTTTACTATCTAATTTTTTCTTTTGAGCAATATTTGAGATAATTATCTATTTGTCTATCATACCTCAATTTAGTAATAGGCAAAAAAGTTCAGTTATGTCGATTGTATTGTTTTTGCTTAACAAAAATAGTCAAAAAGCAATGTTTATTATTTTTTATGTAATAAAATGAAGTTTGTAATGTAAGGCAAAAACAATAAAATAACTGTTTAAAAGTAAATAACCTTCAACAATTAATAATTAGCTAATAATGAATAAATCCCCAAACTATACCGAGCGAAAATGGTGGCAAGATGGCATAATTTATCAAATTTACCCCTTAACTTTTGCTGATGGTAATGGAGATGGAATCGGAGATTTACAGGGAATCACTCAAAAATTAGACTATTTAAATGATGGTAATCCTGATAGTAAAACCTCTTTAGGAATAGATGCTATTTGGCTTTCTCCTATTAATAAATCGCCAATGGCTGACAATGGTTACGATGTCAGCGATTATTATGATATTAGTGCAAAGTTTGGCACATTAAAAGACTTTGAAAATTTACTAGTAGAAGCTCATAAAAGAGGTCTTAAAATTATCTTAGATTTAGTGGTTAATCATACCTCTAATCAACACAGTTGGTTTCTCGAATCTAGCTCCAGTAAAACTAATAGTAAAAGTGATTGGTATCATTGGCAAGACCCCAATCCAGATGGTAGTGTTCCTAATAACTGGCTATCTTATTTTGGTGGTAGTGCCTGGACATTCAATGAAGCCAGACAACAATATTATTATCATACCTTTAATAAAAATCAACCTGATATCAATTGGCAGAATCTTGAAGCAAGAGCCGAAGTTTTTCAAATAATTCGCTATTGGTTAGATAAAGGCGTAGATGGTTTTCGTTTGGATGCATCTAGCGTTTACAGTAAAGATAAATATTATCGTTTTAATCCGATGAAATTTGATGCTAAAGATCGTAATAAGTATGATAATCAGCATCATCTATACAATAAAAATTTACCAGAAAATCATCAAATAATCAAAGAAATTAGAAGCATTATTGATGAGTATGAAGACAGGGTTTTAATTGGTGAAACTTTTATTGATAGTTCTCTTTATGACTCTAATAGTTTTTATGGTGTAAATAATGATGAGTTGCATTTACCATTTGCATTTCAATTTGCGATGAGTCCTTGGTATCCAGGTTATTTACAACGAGTAATTGAAGAAAAAGAGCTAACAATCCCAAACAATGCTCGTCCTACTTACTTCTTAGATAATCACGATCTTCCTCGTCATTTATCCCGTTGGATTGAGTGTAGTCTGTGTACTAATCCATTAGGAATTGCCCAAGCAGCAGCAGCTATTTTACTAACTGTTAAAGGAACACCTTTTCTTTATTATGGTCAAGAAATTGGCATGGTAGATAATGAAGATATTCCCGAAGATAAAATTAAAGATCGAGTAGTCGTAAAAAGCGATACTGAAGAAACCCCTCCAACAAGAGATGGTGCGCGAACTCCCATGCAATGGGATGATTCTGTTCATGCTGGTTTTAGCTTTGGTAAAGATGTTGAACCTTGGCTCCCAGTAAATCAAGACTACAAAGAAGTTAATGTTGCTAGTGAATTGGCTCAGGAAGAATCTATTTTAAATTTTTATCGTCGTTTAATCAAAGTCAGAAAAAATAGTAAAGCTTTACGTCAAGGTAATTGGTATACTTTAATTAATTATCCTTACGAACATTTAGCTTATATAAGAGAAAGTAAAGACGAAAAAATATTAATGATTATTAACTTCTCTTATGAAAAAGAGTTCGTTATCGATCGCGATCTTGAAACTCATGATTGGCGAGTTTTAGTCTCTAATGTTTTAGAAGATAATTTAATAATTAATTTACCTCAAACCCTACAACCCTTTGAAGTTTCTATTTTACGTAAGGAATAATAGTTAAATAAATTTAAGAAGAAATTACAAAGCCTACGGCTTTAGCTATAAGCTTTAAGCTTTAAGCTTATAGCCTTCCATAGTAATCGCGCTTATAGCTATATTTGGGATGGGTATTAACCCTTTTTAGCTTAAAGCTTTAAGCTTTGTAAAATTAATACTTTCTTGCGTATTGCTAGCTTTTTCTTGCTAATGTGCGAGAAATTGTATTACCTAAGAGCTTAAAAACTACTATAATTAATTTCTTTTTATTGGTATGAGCAAATTACAGATCGAACAAGTTAATTATTCTGAAGCAATATCAGCAATTAAAGCTATTCGGGTTAAGGTATTTCAAGAAGAACAAGGAGTAGCTGAAGATTTAGAATTTGATGGTTTAGATGAAACAGCTATACAATTATTAGCTTATCTCGATCGCAAACCAGTAGGAACAGCCAGAATCAGATATCTTAAAGAGCAAACTGTCAATACGGGAGCCCTAAAGGATACCGCTTCGCATATGGAATATGCTTCTTTACCAGAAGAATTTCCTCTCGTCAAAATAGAAAGATTAGCCGTATTATCAGAAGCCAGAGGTAATGGTGTTGGTAAAAAGTTAATGGAAACAGCTTTAAAAATAGCTGCTAGTAAGAATTATAAAATAGCCATAGTTCATGCTCAAGAATATATCAAACAACTCTATCAGCAATTAGGTTTTGAGCAAATAGGAGCTTCTTTTAAAGAGGCTGGTATTGTTCATGTGAAAATGATTAAAACAATCAGTTAATAATTATTTTGTCATGGGTATTAAAAATTTCACAGATTTGCTCATCAAATTAAATGCATGACAGTTTATCAAGCTCTAGACAATAAAATACCACCACAAACTACTAATATTGTTCCTATTATTGCAACTACAGAATTAACTGTTTTCCACTCCGCAAAAATAATAAGTCCTCCCAACACAGCAACTAAAGTATTCATGTTATAAAGAGGAGTTAAAATGGCTAAAGGAGTGTCAAATTTAAGAATAGAATAATTAACTAAAGCTGTACCTAATGCCCACAATAATCCCGAGCAAATACTAAAAGCAATAGCCGTAGAATTAAGAGATGTTCCTGTTTCATTTAATAGAGGCTTGACTAATAATCCTGTTAAAGCAATTACTAACCCGATAATTATTAAATAGGAAGAGGTAGATATTTTGTAACTTGCTCCTGCTTTCATTGTAATAGCAAAAATACCATACAAAAGAGCAGGAATAATCCCGCCTATAACAATGCCTAATGTGTTGTTATTCATAAATTAAGAAAGAGGGAGATAGGGATCTAAAAATTGTTTTAAATATCAAGTTTAATTCTTATTTTTGGAAGATCGCGTTTATAAATATGGCAAGCTACATCGCTATCTCCAATTATTGAGAGATGTATTAGTGTAGGAGAAAAGCCAATAGAATATGTTGAGTACAGTGATTGAAATCAAACTCGATAGCGATCGCACAATAACAATCACCCTTCACTAGAAGCTTTATTAGTCAGACTTTTGATAGTTACTTGAATACCCAAAAGAAATAAACCGATCGCTACCAAGCCAAAAACCCCCGTACCCAAAGCAGCCATTCCAATAACTAAAGTTCGCACCGCAGTAGTTATTTTAATGACGATTACATTGGGAGAAACTATCGGTTTATCTGCATAAGTTTCCACAATTGCACTCATGAGGAAATAAACCATTACTGCAATACCTCCAGACACTACAGAGGCAAAGAAACAACTCAAAGGCGTAACTTCTTTTTTTGCCGCTTTGGAAGAGGTGGATTTATCTTGAGAGTCACTCATGGTTTTGCGATCGCGTTTTGGGTAGCATTTTCTATATTAACTGATACTTTAGCCGAGAAGACATCTTGAATATTTTAAATTTTGAGCGTTGCATATTCTCAACTCTCGGTGGGTTCGATGCTTATTAATTGTCCATCTAGCTCATCTATCAAAATATAGACCCGTCAGGACTTTACCATACATCACGCACTCTCTGACCGATAGACATTAAACAGCTTCGCTAGCTTATATTGGCGATCGCTCTATACAACTAGATTATGATTGCGTTGTCATATTACCTTATTTAGTCATATTAGCTTAGTATAACTAGCAGTAAATATTTTTGCTTAAATTATTAGAGCAAAAATTAATACAAATTTGTTTTGAGGACAAACTAAAAAAGTATGCAATTATTTGCCTGTTTCGTGTTCGCTTTTATTTTTGGTAGCTTTCTTGAATATTGGGTGCATCGTTTGATGCACCTTTGGCCGAAATTTGGCAATGGAATTACGACTCACTATAATCATCATCATATTAATAAAACTAAAGGATTTGTCGGAGATTTTTTCGATTTTAGTTTAGTATCTTTACTGGTATTACCAACTTTTTTTATTTCCCTATCAGTAGGAATTATTTTTATTTTGGGTACAGTAGCTTTTGCAGCTTTTGCTTCTTATGCTCATCAAATACAACACTACAATCCAACTAAATGTTTCTGGATGAAAATGCCGATTCACTATGTTCATCATGAAGACAATCAATGGGATAGCAACTTTGGTTTGGCTGTAGATTGGTGGGATCGTATTTTCGGAACTTACAAGTTTGTAGAATCTCTGAGTCGAGAGCAATTGAGCTTATCAAAATCTGGCATTGCAGAAAAATAAGGGATGAGTACGATCGATTCGATGGTTTGGGGCGATTTTATGTGGGCTATGGAGTCAAGTGAGATCGCCTTATCATCTCTCATCGGTTTAAAACCCCGTGCTAAAGCACGTAAGAGATTAACAATTTCGACACCAAGTCTTCATATAGACAAGCTAAAGAGTAAAGATTAAGGTTGAAGGCAAGCTGGATGGGGTAAAAATCACCCGTCCAGATTTCATACCAGAGGTGCTGAGATTCACAAGTAACAAGTAATGAGTAATGAGTAATGGGCTTTTCCTTGTTCCCTCGCCTTAACCACCCGTTTAAAAACATAACAGCTTAAACCTATTGGGGGACATTTAGCGCACCGTTTTTACGCAGCCATTGTTTTTGTTCTGGGGTTAAACCTTTTGCTTTGGTAAACACCGCATTATCAACATTACAATCAATAAAATCAACCTTATCCCAGACAGTATTTTCTAAATTGGCATCTTGTAAAATAGTTCCCTTAAAATAGATTTCTCTAAATGTTGCACCTTCTAAATTTGCCGTTAAAAAAGAAGTATCGGTAAAATCAACTCTTTCTAAGATTGCTTGTTTTAAAGTAGCTTCTATTAACTCTGCTTGAGTTAAATTAGCGTCAGTAAGATTTGCAGCAGTAAAATCAGCATCTACCAGATTGGCTTCACTGAAATCCGATGCGGTGAGATTACTGAGATTAAAATTAGCTTTCAATAAATCCGAGCCTCTCCAGATCGTATGAGTTAGATTTGCTTGAAATGCGATCGCTTTTTGGGACTTGGTATGGCTAAAATTACTATGGGGAAGACTGGCTTTAGTGAGATTGATTCTCTCTAAACTTGCTCCACTAAAGTTACAGTTAGTACCCTTTGCTTCTCGTAAATCAGCATCAGTCATTAAGGCAAAGGGAGCTTCTAAAAAATCAAGATTCGCACTATAAAATTTAACTTTTGTTGCCTTGGCTTCTTTAATATTAGTTTTGTTCAGACAAGCACTATTAAATTCTGCTTTGGTTAAAATAGCATTAGTCAAATTAGCATTACTTAAATTAGCAAACCGCAAAATAGCTCTACTAAAATCGGTTTTTTGACAAGAAGCGTGACTCAAATTTGCACCTCTTAAATATGCTTCGGGAAATTGAGCTTGATTTAAGTTAGCGTATTTTAAATCAATATTACTTAACTCTGATTGGTAAAAAGCCTTTTGTTCTTGAATTTGACTGAGAACTTGTTCGCGGGTAAATAAAGTCATATTGTTGCTATTTAATTGCTTTATCTCATACTTTAAATCAGAGTGTTACCCAAATAAAATATGATTTAAACCTCATTCACAACGAAGCTAATTCACATTAAGCGTAATGTATACCAACAAAAATGCCATACTATTTAAAATTGAAAGATAGTACGAATCGTTCCTACATAAATAGTGTCGTTATCATTATCTCCTTCAGGATTAATCACAACTAACAAACCAGGGTTAATGCTGATGTTGTTGCTCACGGGATAACGATAAAAACTTTCCAAATGCCAAGAGATATCGTTATTTTCAGAACCACTATCATTACTGGTTACTCGCGGTGGATTTCCGATAACCAATCCAGCCAGACTTCCTTCTTTACCCAAATCGGTAACACCTAAAGTAACAGCCCAGTTGAAGATTGTCGCATCATCATCACGATTTACATCAGCATCGTTAAACCCAACACCATTACTTTTCGCATTGGCGAGAGTCAAACCAGCCCACCCCGACAGATTTATAGACGAACTGATACGAAAGCTAGATTGAATTCCAAAATGATCGGCAGAAGTAGCAACCTCACCAAAGGGGGTATTCGCTAGTTGGCTTCCTGTCAAACCTGAAACAAAAGCTTCATCTTGAGGATAGTAAGCACGCACATAGGTTAAACCTAGATCGAGATTATCAATTGGCTTGACAGCTAACTGAGCCAAAGCAGCATAAGAACCATTAAACAGTCCATCACCCTCATTAGGATTGTCGGCATTTCTCGCCAGATATCCTAAAGTCAGACTCACAGAGTCGCTGAAGTCATACACGGCGGTTATACCTGCACCTCCAGCACCTTGAATATAAATAGGATTAAACCTACCAAAACGAGATATGGAACCAGTTATGGCGTTAGCAAAGAGTTTGTTGAAATTATCAGAAGCATTAAGATTAAAACGTCCTCTGGTAGCGTCAATGTGAAAGCGTAATTTCTCTGTTAATGGAAAACGGTAAAATAATTTACCAATTACTAAAGAGTTATTGGTATTGCGCTCAAAAGCAAGACGAGTCATATTAGTTCCCGTAACATTTACGCCAAAAGGAACAGTATTAAGAGCATCTAAACGAACTTTCAACAAATCTTTGCCTGTAAAGTTGGTATTAAAATTGAGGCGCACTCGATTATTAAAGACGATTTGGTCTTCTAGATCTTCCCCACTATCATTGGCTTTTTCGTCTCCAAAAGCTCCACTAACACTAAAAACAGCTTCTCCTACCAGTTTGGTAGTAGTAGAAAACTGACTATCTTCGAGAAAAGCGGTACGACCTTCTAGACTATCTAATCTCGTCCCTATGGTAGCCAGTTCTGCTTCAAATTCTTGGACAAGTTTTTGTATGGTTTGAATATCTTCTTCGACAACAGCTTCAGAAGAGGCAATCAACCGCTCTATCTGTTGTAAACAGGAATTTAAACCCGCAGCAAATTCATAGCGAGTAATTACTTGCTCTCCTCGGTAAGTGGCATTGGGAAAACCCACGATACAGCGATGCGACCCCGCGTCGCCGTCAGGCGCAAGGGAACGCGCATCGAAGTAACGATCAGTTAAACCCCTCAGTGCTTCATAAGCCCAGTCTTCTGGAGAAATATCTCGCAGTTGAGAAACGGAGTTGATTTGTCCTAATGGTTGTGGTGCTTTCGTCGAGCTTTTTGGCTCAATTTCATTCGCACTTGCTTTAGCATTAACACCTGAAACACAGCATAAAGCAAGGAAACTCAGTCCCAAAATGCTCCACCAATTTTTAAACATTATTGACTCCTCACACTTGGGTTAAATGTTTTTTGGGAAAAGCATTTAACTTGTAATTTTTTGTATCGGAATAGTTTAGAAGACAGAAGCAACCTGCGTCAAAAGACAACTGGTCGAATTTGTAGATAGATTCTTTCTAAGTTTGACGCTTTGTCTTTTGACAAAAAGATAATTTTTAGCTCAACATTTAAAGTTACTGAGGAGATCAATCCAGAAATCCCCATGAACTTGACTTTGTGGAGTAAAAAACCTCTATATCATTTAAAACCCATTTTGCCTGAGCTAGTTGGTTTAGCAATCTTTTTAATTTTATGGCAGTTAGGGGCTATGCAGTATGGCTCTATAGTTTTACCTTCCCCTAGGGAAACTGGTATAGCCATCGGGCGTTTGGCAACTACGGGACAATTGGGAGATGCTCTTTTAACTACCAGTTTTCACCTCCTTGCAGCTTTCACTATTGCTGTCTTGCTAGGAATTTTTTTGGGCATCATAGCAGGTATTAAGTTGTGGTTTAAAAAGGCAATTAGCCCCATTATTAGCGCGCTTCAGGGCATTCCTCCCATCGCTTGGATTGTTCTGGCTTTACTGTGGTTTGGCACTGGCAATGCAGTTCCCATTTTTACCATTACCGTAGCTACTCTGCCCATTATGTTTATTGGTGCAGTAGAAGCTATACAAACTTTTCCCACTCCTTTGTTAGAAATGGCTAGTCTATTTCGCACACCTCAAAATGTGCTATTGACTGACCTTTATTTTCCCCATTTACTTTCTTACATTTTTCCCTCTCTGGTAGCGGGGCTAGGATTGGCATGGCGAGTAGCAGTGATGGCGGAACTGTTATCCTCAGAAACAGGAATCGGAGCGGAGTTAAATCTGGCTCGTATTAATCTGGATACTGATGAGGTAATGGCTTGGATTGCAATTGTGGTAGTCTCGATCTGGATCGGCGAATATCTAATTTTGCGTCCCCTCCGTTATCTATTAGAACCTTGGCGACGTACAGAAACATAGAACAAGGTAGCATTAAAAACACCATCTGCTTTTTAACCTCACTTTGTTCGTAGCTATAAGCTTGGGTTAAAGTCCAAGAATTCTATCTTTTTAAGATGAAGAATCTTCAATGTTATTAGTAGTTTAAATCTACTTTTAATTAGCTTAAAGCCGATCGCGAAGCAGTTTTAATCCATACGTCTAATATTCAAAATCCTCAATCTGGAAGTTCCTTGTTAATTCTCGATCGCATTTACTACCAATATGACCTCTATCCAATCCTTGATGGAGTCAGCCTCACTTTAGCTCCAGGACAAATCCTCTGCTTAACTGGACCTTCTGGCTGTGGCAAAACCACAGTGATGCGAATTGCTGCGGGTTTAATTAAACCCAATTCTGGTGTAGTTAATAACAGATTTGCTGGCACTGCCTACGTTTTCCAAGAACCCCGACTCCTTCCCTGGCAAACCACTCAAGAAAATATCGCTTTTGGACTCAAAGCTCAAGGTATTTCCCCAGCAAAACGCGATCGCTATTCCCAAGAGTTGGCACAACAACTAGGTTTAGAGAAAGCTCTTAATCATTACCCACATCAACTTAGTGGCGGAATGCAGCAGCGCGTAGCCTTGGGTCGGGCTTTGGCAATTAATCCCGATTTACTTTTGCTAGATGAACCATTCAAAGGCTTAGATATCGGTAGAAGGCGAGAGTTTCAAGCAATGTTACTGAAATTATTGAGCGATCGCAAATTGGCAGCTTGTATCATCTCCCACGATCTAGCTGAAGCCGTTCGCTTTGGCGATCGCATTTTAGTAATGTCACCCTCTCCCAGTCGTATAGTACATCAGTGGCAATCTCCCCAGTCTCCCGCTACCAGAGATGAAGTCTATATCTATCAAGAAGTTTCTCAACTCCTCGCTTTACCCCAAGTTAGCAGTTGTTTCCATCTGAACAATATCGCCTCTCATCCTAACTTTATGAAAAGTCAAAGTAACTGATAACTAATAACTAATTTATTATGTTCTCCGCCAACCGTCGTCGTTTTTTACAATTTCTCACAGCTACTACAGGGTTAACTTTAACTTCTCCCCTGTGGGTTTCTAATAGTCCAGCTTTCTCTCAATCTCAAAATCAGCAGCTAGGAAAATTAACCATTGGGGGTTCTCCCATCGTGATTACGGTGCTGCTGGCGTATCTATCCGAGCAAGCTCAGATTCAAGCTTTGGCGCAAGAAGTTGATTTGAGCATTTGGAAAACTCACGATCAACTCCGCGCCGAGGTAGTTTCTAATCAATTGCAAATATCTGCCACACCCACATCTCTAGCAGCTAATCTCTATCAGCGAGGTGTCCCGATCAAGTTACTCAATGTTTTAGTCTGGGGTGTCTTGAATCTTTGGAGTGGGGACGAAAACATCAGCAGTTGGCAGGATTTGAGGGGCAAAAAGCTCTTGATTCCTTTCCGAGGAGGATTACCAGCACAGTTATTCTTTTACCTCGCTAGTGAAAATGGGTTAAATCCAGAACAGGAATTAGACATTCAATATACAACTGATTTTGCCCAAGCAGTTCAATTATTGTTAGCTGGACGAGGAGATGCTGCACTTCTGGCCGAACCAGCAGGAACAGGAGCAGAAATTCAGGGTCAAAATCAAGGGATACCAGTGCAATCGGTGTTGAATCTTCAGGAAGAATGGGGAAAAGCAACGGGCAGAGAACCCCGCATACCCCAAGCAGGAACTCTAGCCTTAACGTCTCTTATTGAAAAGCATCCAGAGGTAATTGAAGCAGTACAAACAGAACTCATCAATGCAACTACTTGGGCAACTGAAAACCCAGCAGAAGCAGCCCAACTAGGAGCAAAATATCTGGGATTAAAAGCACCAGTAATTGAAAGTTCTCTAGCAAAAACCCCTTTGAAAATGGTTACAGCAGTGGAGGCTCAAGAAGATTTGGAGTTTTGGTTTTCCCGCTTGATGGAAAAAAACCCCAAACTGTTGGGAGGCAAATTGCCCAATGCAGAGTTTTATTACGGCTAGAAAATAGCGTTACTGAATAGGTAAAGGGATAAAGTCTGTATTACCCTTGCATCCAGCTTAGACACTTGGCTAACTCTTGCTGCATTTTTTCGGGATCGGCATGATAGCGTCTGCCATGTCCTGGCAAAACCCAACTAAACCATTGGAAAAACGTCCTTCAAAATATGGTGGACTGGGTGGAGTAATCTGAATCTCTAAATCCAAAAAATCGTCGAATAATTGTACGGTGTTAGTAGCATTAAATATATTTCCTGGTTCTGCAAGGCTATCACTTAGGGGTTTCAGATGCTATTGATGTCTGCTAATATTCTATGTAAGTTCCTTTTCCAACGTCAAAATCGTGTACTGGAAAAAGTCACTCCCGCTAAGATGATTGAGGTGTATTTTGGGCGATTGCTCAATTGAAACTTATGACAGCATTAGACAAACAAAAAGTGCAAGCTATCGAGCGCAACTTTTCAAATGTAGTTGATTTTTTAGACCGCAAATTACATAAAACCAACATACATCTAAAGGAAGTACCTTGCTATTTTTATCAAGGAAACGAGTCAAAACTAGAAATAACAGTATTTTCTAATCCTAGAATAGCCACAATAGATGTCAGAATGATTAACGTCAGAAATGATGCTAGAGAGCCTTATTTTGAATGTAGTTACGACCTAGCTGATCTGTCAATGACTGTGTGGGAAAAAGCTATTGACGACCTAATATCTAAGACAAACGAACGGGAGAAAGATTCATTATAATTAGCAAGAATTCTGGAATACTTGAAATAAACCACTAACTTAACATTGCTTAACATCGTGTCCCATTTTGTGCGTATGTCGACTGTAACTCTTACTGAGTAAATAATCTCGTGTTTAAAAACAACATTACATAAACTTACTAAGTAGGTCGAGATGATTAAAGTAAACTATGTTTCACTTTGTAAACTCAATGTGATTTATATGCCATAGGTTGAATTTGAGCATCTTTACATTCGGGCGTTGGTGAATCAAGGTATGATTTTTAAATTTTCATACTGTACTCTTCTTAAAAAAGCCCTAAAGGATTCCTTTCGGTCACGCACCGCCCCGTTCGAGGTTTTCCCCATTCGAGGACAAGCCTCGAACATAGGGACGGAGCAAGAAGCTTAGAGCTTAGAGGAGGGGCTGTCTCTTGGGGAGGTGGCGTATTCTGGGGAAACCCCAGAATCGTGTGACCGCCGTGTTTCCCCAAGAGTTTACATTGTCCTCGAATGGGGATACGCCCCGTCTTAGAGCTTAAAGCTACGAACAGAAACATTGAGCAAGGAAGCCCGTCGCCCTAAAGGATACACCTTCGGATAAGGTTTCCTCGACATGGGCAAGTCTTGCTTTTGTACGTCATACATCAAATTACCAACGCCTACATTCGTTTACTTGGTTCAGTTTATTTAGGTCAACCTACTTAGACTAAAACTTAGGACCAGGGCAAACGCATCTAAATTTCAAAAGCTAGACAGAAAAAGAGATTGAAGAAGTTCAATAGCCTCAAATTAAATTTAATATCTGCATTTTTTTGGATTTTAAGTCGCGATCGACACAACTTATACC
>NZ_LR213834.1 GCF_900659865.1 Hyella patelloides LEGE 07179 | reverse complement strand
TTTTAAGTCTTCAAACTATTGATTTGTCTAGGTTCTGAGCGTTGTCGGGGCTTGTTTTCCCTCAACCGCGCATTTACCAATATAGGGTTTTCATTTTCTAAAGTCAACCCCTTTTTTTGAGAAATTTTCTAAAAATTCTATTTTTCGGGGAAAGCAAATTCCTGAACGCTATACGGAAAGAGATTTTAAAAGATTTTCTTCTGAAAAAAAACTGATATGCGTTTTTTGACTCAATTTTTATCCTAATTACAAGTAGTCATTTTTAGAAACTAAAGAGAAATCTCGCATAATTAAGCTGAAACGATTGAAAAACTAGACTAAAAATCTAATTTATGGAGATTTCTAAATAAATAAGGAGTGAAAAAGTCTCACTCCTTGATTTGTTAATTGCTTTTTTGTTTGGACATTGAATGCTCAGCTATACCATTACCGCAGCAGCAGCTTTAACTCCAGTTTGAGGTTGTACCTTGTGTCCTAACTCGGTCAAGGTGGACTCTAAACAAGCAATTCCAGTAAGCACATCACGATCGCTAACAAAGCCTAAGTGTCCAATACGGAAAATTTTTCCTTTAAGATGATCTTGTCCTCCTGCTAGAGCGATATTGTACTTACTACTCATGATTTTTCTAATATCTTCTGCGCTGAGAGGAGACGGCTCGATCGCAGTTACCGCAGTACTAGCACAATCATCGGCTGCAAATAATTTCAATCCTAAAGCTTGTACCGCAGCACGAGTTGCTTTAGTCAAACGCAAGTGACGAGCAAAAATACCTTCTAGGCTTTCTCGTTGCATCATTTGTAAGGCAGTTTGTAAGCCATACATTAGATTAACAGGAGGTGTAAAAGGGGTACTTGCTTTTAGATTAGCCTTTTTATACTTGCCTAAATCCATATAAAAGCGGGGAAATTTACAAGTTTCATAAGCTTGCCATGCTCGATCACTAACACAGATAAAGCCCAAACCAGGAGGTATCATATAACCTTTCTGCGAACCAGACGCGACAACATCTAAATCCAAATCATCAATGGGGATATTGTATGCCCCCAAACTGGTAACGGCATCTACAATACTTAAAGCTGTACCGTGGTCTTTTATATACTTATTAATGGTTTCAAGATCGTTGAGTACTCCTGTAGAAGTTTCAGAGTGAGTAATAATGACTGCTTTGATTTCTTTATTAGTATCGCCTTCAAGATGAGTACGAAATTCTTCTGTATCTAAAGGTTGTCCCCATTCTGCGGTGATTCTGGTAGTGTTTAAGCCAAAAACTTCACAAATTTGCGCCCATCTGTCGCCAAACTTACCATTTACTCCGACTAAAACGCGATCGCCAGGACTAACAAAGTTAATAATACTAGCTTCCATTGCCCCTGTACCTGAAACGTTCAACGAAAGCACTTCATTTTTAGTCTGGTGCAGCCATTTCAAGCCATCATTAATCTCAGCAATAATTTTACTAAAATCACTGCTACGATGTCCTATGGGATGTTTTGCCATAGCTAGTAATACTTTTTCTGGTACTGGGGTAGGCCCAGGAATCATTAACATATGTTTATCTTCCATAAGTCTTACAATAAGCTAATTAATTGAATTACAAGTTGCTCATACTATCTTATTGCTGTTTCTTTCTGCAAGAATATTACGATTTGAAAATTAAAGATTAAAAATTACAAATTAAAGTTAATAAAAACACATTGTTTGTTGTCAATAGATATATATGAAGGGGTATTTTCTGTATAGTTAAAAACTATTTTTTACAATTTTATTGTTGCAACAATAAAATTGTAAAACTGTTACTTTAATAAAAAAATAATGATTTTAAGTAGAGTGACAAAATTAAATGTAACTATGTAAAAAAATGTTAAATAACTTAAAATATTCTGACTCGGTGACATCGTGATTCAGTGACTTCGATTTTAACTTTCTACTTTAATTTGCCCTAGCTATAAAATTTTTTAATTTTCAATGAAATCTCAAAATAATTTCGATCCAGTTACCAAAGCGCAACAAGTTTTATGGTTACTTGTTCCTGCTCCTAGTATGGGAGTAACAATGGCAACATACATCGCTCCTGGAATAATAGGGCAATCTTTCTTTACTCTGACAAAAATCTGGTTAGTATTATTGCCTGTTTTCTGGAGATTAAAAATTGAAAAAAAAGCAATTAAATTACCAAAATAAGCACTAAACAAATTAATTTTGGTTTTATAATAGGTCTAATAATGTCAGTAGTAATTATTCTTAGTTACTGGTTTATTGGTCAAAAATTTTTAAATATTACGGAAGTTCGCAATCAAGCAACAGCAGCAGGAATTACTAAAGCAAGTATTTATTTTCTAGGAGTAATATACTGGAGTTTTATTAACTCTTTTATTGAAGAATGTGTATGGCGAGGTTTTATCTATGGTCAATGTAGATTTTTTCAACCTCAATTAATTGCAATTATTACTTCTGCTTTGTTTTTTACTTTACATCATATTATTGCTTTATTTTTCTATTTACAAAATCCAATTCTGGCAATTGTTAGCTCTTTTGGTGTATTTATAGCAGGTGTTATTTGGTCAGCTTGTTATGAAAGAGCAGGCTTTTGGGCTTGTTATATAAGCCATATTTTAGCCGATTTAGCGATCGCTTTCGTGGGTTGGCATCTTTTATTTGCTTGATTATGTTGAAAGTTTTGTTATTGCAAAAGACTATTATAATGATTGGCTCAAATGATTTCCTTAATTAAGTATCGAATTATAAAAATCGGCTGAGATCGAATTCTTCTTCTTTATTATGAATGGGAAATCTTTCTGCACTTAAAATTAGTAATAAACGCTCTGTGTAATCTACTGCGCCTCGTAATTCTTCTCGTAGTTTTGCTAAACCACCATTAGCATATTCTTCTAAAATAGCAATTCTTTGAACTTCTATCTCACTATTATCCGTTGCTAAGATTTGAGTATCTTGCGTATCAGAGATCGCAATTAAATTAATTACCCATTCATAACCACGAGAGATAAATACTTCTAAACTTATGGGTGCTGGTTCACTTTGGGATATTTCTTGAAGCGGAATTTTTTGGTGATGGCGCATTCCCAAGCTAGCAGCAAAAATCACAATATCGGCATAAGTTTGAAAAACACCAGTTGTTCCTCTGGTATCTAATAATTTTTGTACTAAATCCGCTTTATCTCTAGCCACTTTAACTCTGGGTGATGCCATTTTGTTTAAGACTTGTTTAATCTCTTTTCTAGGTTATGCTAAATCAATAAATGTAGCAATTTATGACGATATGAGCGATAATGAATTGATTTATGGGAAAAAATCGGGTTTTACCCATAAAAATAGAGATTATCACCGCCATTAGAAAGATTTAATTAATATTTCATTGTGTTTTATGTGTTTTATAAGCATTTTTGATATTCGGCTAACTACAAACTTATAGACAGAGTGCCAAAAGTGTTTTTTACTTTATAGAGATAATCTAAAGGCAATTCAAAATGGCTGAAACTCAAGTAACAGTAACTATCCAAAACTTAGCACCAGAGAGTGGAACATTTTTAACACCTTTTTGGGTCGGTTTTCATGATGGAGACTTCGATACCTTTGACCGTCGTAGAACAATTACTCCTGGTTTGGAAAGGATCGTCGAAGATGGTGATACTGCTCAATTTTCAGAAGAATTTTTGACCAGTAGAGATGGCACTGTTGAGGTTACTATTGCAGGAGGAGAAGGTCTTGAAGGAATTATCGATCCTGGAGAAACGGTAACGTCTACTTTTACTCTTGATAGCGAAGCTGATACCAGCCAGTTTTTTAGCTATGCTTCGATGGTAATTCCTTCTAATGATGCTTTTATTGCTAATGAAGACTCTAGGGCGTTTCGTCTTTTTGATGAAGAAGGTAACTTTATCGGCACTGACTTTATCCTTGAGGGAAATCGAGTTCTTGATGCTGGTACAGAAGTTAATGACGAGTTAGCCGAAAATACTGCTTTCTTTTCTCAAGCTACACCCAATACAGGAGAAGATGAAAATGGTGTAGTAGGGGGTCACCCTGGTTTTATTGAAGACGGTAGAATCTTGAGTGAAGATGGCACTACCGAAGGCGCACCAGCAGCTTTTAACAATGCCGACTTTACTGCTGAGGGTTATCAAGTAGCACGTATTACAGTATCTTTAGATGAACGTAGTGAAGAACCACCTCTTCCTCTTGCTAATGTTGAAAGGATTATTTCTATTTTAGATGGAGAACAAGAAGTAGAGGAGGGAGATGCAAATGCTACAGGAACTTCTGCCCTCACCCTTAGTACCACAGGAGACAGTTTGAGATATAGCTTAACTGTTTCTGGTTTGGACTTTGGTGCTAGTGGCTTAATTGAAGGAGGCGCGCAAACAGAAGATACCAGCGATGATGTTACTCGGTTGCAGATCAATAATGCACCTTCGGGAGAAAATGGGGATGTTGTCTTTTCCTTATTTGATACTGTTGAAGCAGAATTAGGTAATGTTTTAGAGATTCCAGGGAACCAGGATGAAGATTTGAATGTGACAGCCAATAGTGATGGCTCAGTAACTCTAACTGGTGTCTGGGAAGAAACTGACCCTGCTAGTACTGCTTTAAGTGAATTTGTTGGCGAAATTAGGGGTGGTGCAGAAGATGAAGATTTAAACCTTTATTGGAATGTTCATACCGAAGAGTTTCCCGCAGGTGCAATTCGCGGACAACTAGCAGTAAATAATGAAGAAGATAATCCTCCTGAACCTGCAGAAGTCATCGTAACTATTGAAAATTTAGCTCCAGAGGGTGGAACATTTTTAACTCCTTTTTGGGTCGGTTTTCATGATGGAGGCTTTGATACTTATGATCGTCGCAGATTGATTACTTCTGGTTTAGAAAGCTTAGTCGAAGATGGCGATACTGCTGCTTTTTCTAACGAGTTTACTGCTAACCAAGATGGTGCTATTGACGGTACTATTGGGGGAAGCGATGGTATTGATGGTCCCATTGACCCTGGAGAAACGGCAACTGCAACTTTTACTCTTGATAGCCAAGCAGATACCAGCCAGTTTTTTAGCTATGCTTCGATGGTAATTCCTTCTAATGATGCTTTCATTTCCAATGGAGGTCCTAGGGATTTTCGTCTTTTTGATGAGATAGGTAACTTTATTGGGGCTGACTTTATTGTTGGAGGTAGTCAAGTTCTCGACGGCGGTACAGAAGTTAATGATGAATTAGCAGAGAATACCGCTTTTTTCTCCCAAGCAGAACCTAACACGGGAGAAGATGAAAATGGAGTGGTAACATTTCATCCTGGTTTTATCGAAGACGGCAGAATCTTGAGTGAAGACGGCACTACAGAAGGCGCGCTAGCAGCTTTTAATAATGCTGATTTTACTACTGAGGGTTATCAATTGGCTCGTGTTACCGTTTCTGCAATAGATGACCCTGTAAATATTATCTCTACCTTAGATGGAGAACAAGAAGTAGAAGCAGGAGATAGTGATGCTACAGGAACTTCAACTCTTACTCTTAACGATACTGGTAATGCTTTAGAATATAGCTTGACCGTTTCTGGTTTGGATTTTGGTGCTAATGGCTTAATTGAAGGAGGCGCGCAAACTGAAGACACTAGCGATGATGTCACTCGCTTACACATTAATAACGCACCTCCAGGAGAAAACGGCGATGTTGTTTTTTCTTTATTTGATGCCGTTGCACCAGAATTTGGGGATGTTTTAGATATCCCAGGCAACCAAGATGAAGATTTAACGGTTACGGCTAATGATGATGGCTCGGTAACTCTGACTGGCGTTTGGGAAAGAACAGATCCTTCCAGTGCTGCACTCAACGAATTTGTCTCAGATATGCGTAATACAGACGCAGGAGAAGAACTCGACCTTTACTGGAACGTTCGTACAGAAGAGTTTCCCGCTGGTGCGATTCGTGGGCAATTAATGCTAGAAGAGGAAGAAATAGAAACTACTGAACTATTTCGCTTCCGCAATACTACCTTTGGTTCAGGAAGTTACATCTATGTTAATGAACAGGAAAGAGATGCTATTCGCAATAATCCCGACTTGAACCAAATTTTTGAACTGGAGGGCGAACAAGAAGATGGTACTATCAATGCTGCTTTTACCGCCAGTGCCAACCCAGGAGAAGATTTCATTGCTCAGTATCGTTTTCAAAATAATCTCTCCCCTGGTAATTATCTGTATGCGGGAGAATCAGAAAGAGAACGCATCAACCAAGACTTTGCCAACGAATTTACTGAAGAAGGTTTAGCCTTTTATGCCTATGAAGCAGGTTCAGGTCAAGGAGCGGAATTTACTCGCTTTCAAAACGAAGATATCCCTAGTACTTATCTGTTTGCAGGAGAATCAGAAAGCGCAAGTATTAGAGAGAATTTCCCTAATTTTATTGAGGAAGGTGTTGCTTTTGAAGCTATTGAAGTAGAGATGTAAAGAAAGGATTAAGAAATAGGAAAAGAGCTTTTCCTATTTCTTTTTTTGTGGATAATTAACATTGAAAATAGATTTCCAAAAAATCAAAATAACACTTTTTTATATGAGATTTTAGAAGAAACCAATGCTATAGAAAACGATTCTAATCTAGGGGATGTCTTGACTAATCAAGGTGAGTTTGACGAAACAAAAAGAAGAGTGAAAAACAAGAAGTTACCGATTCAGTAGCCAAGAGTCAGGAGAAATAGATCAAGTTAATAATAGAAGTAAAAAAAAAGGATTAATCAATTACATAGACTAGATTATTTTGTCAGCTTTCTTTTAAAAATTGATAATTTTAGCTTGTTATATCTGCTATGTTACAGAAAATGTAGCGATCGCTAATTGGCAGGCTTTTACCAACAAAATTTTCAATTTTTTAGTACGAACAGTTTAATATTTCCCCATTAACTATTTTCAATTAGTAATAATATATACTTTTAATCTCTGGGAACTTTTGAGAATTAAGGCGATCGCCAAAGCAGAAATGCCAACACACTTTATTTCGATGTAAAATACAAAAAATTTAAAAAATAAGTATTTTCTTGTACTAATAGTAATTGTAAAAAATTATATCGGGGGTTCTATGGGACAAAATTCACATTCAGAAAATCTGTCAGTGCATCTTGATGAATTTACTCAACAAATGCACCGATTGGGTAAATCAGACAACCCTACATTAATCTCAAAGATAGTCATGAGGTGGACAAAAGGTCAGCCTTTATTGACCAAGAAACTTTTACAATATATTTTACAGTCGAAACAAAAAATTGCTCAAGGAAAAGAAGCACTTGTTATAGAAAAAATTATCAGAAATCGCTTATTAAAAGAGTTTAAACAAGATGATTTGACTTTATCTATCAGAAAACTTTTATATAAGGTTAATTTAGAAGAGGCACTCAAAATAACAAATGGTAAAATAACTGATAACGAGCAAGTTTATTTAAGTGAATTACAAAAAGAATTAGGTTTATCAAATCTACAATGCCAAACTATTTTTAATAGTCTTGCAGGATTTGATGATCTGCCTGATATCGATCCAGATGAACAGGTAATTATAGATAGAAAATCTCAGCGAAAAAGGATTACGCAAGGTAATAATCAGCAAAAAGGTTATAACATAAAGTCAAGTGACTTATTAATTCATCAAACTGCACTTTCTCCAACATTTGATCTAGACAGTAAATATAAAAGAAAAGGTAATATATTTAGAAAACCTTGGTTTTTGTTATTAGTATTTATTCTCGTTTTCTATTTATTAACCAGAAGTATCAATTGGAATCAAAGTTTTCAATCAAACATTGCTACTGAATCCCTCACTCAACAACAAAAACAATGTGTTGACTTAACTAGCCGTCAATCCCCACGCATGAGTTTAGGGGAAAAATTATTAACTCAAGAATACAATCATCTTCAACCCAAAAGTGTCATGCCTTTATATGAAGGTTCGTCTGCTTTTGCAAGATGTGAATTGGTGATAGCGAAAAATAAGTTTCAACAATCTTTAGCTATTAATAAAAATAATCCTGAAGCCTTAATTTATCTCAATAATATTGCAGCAATTACTCAAGATCATCTGAAGATAGCCGTAAGCGTTCCTTTAGGTAAAGATCGAGAAATTTCTTGGGAAATTTTGCGTGGTGTAGCTCAAGCACAAGCAGAAATCAATCAAAAAGGTGGTATCAGGCAAAAACTGCTATTGGTACAAGTTGTTGATGATAATAACGATCCTAAGATTATCGATCGGGTGGCTGAACAATTAGTAGCCGACAAAAGTATTTTAGCCGTAATAGGACATAATGATAGTGATGCTTCGTTAGCTGGTTCAAAGGTGTATCAAAAACATGGTTTGGTGATGATTACTCCTACTAGTTCCTCTACCGAATTATCAGGTATTGGTAAGTATATTTTGCGAACAGCGTTTAGTGTTACAGCCCTTACCAATGCCTTGGCTGATTATGCCTCAGTTAAGTCTTTAAGCAATATTACTATCTGTTTTGATTCTGATAGCTCTGCAAGTACTACTTTTGTTGAGGAATTTGTTTCGGAAATGACAAACGATGGAGCAAGAGAGACCGCAGTTAAGTGTGACTTTGCTCAAAGAGATTTTAACCCTCAACTGGTAGTTCAACAAGCGATCGCTAAAGATTCTGATGCTTTACTATTAGTTCCCTCAGTAAAAAGAATTGTTCATGCCGTTCTGGTGGCTCAAGCTAACCAGCAACAATTACCCTTATTAGGAAATCACACTCTCTATGCTTTTGAAACGATTGAACAAGGACAAGATGCCTTTGCAGAAATGGTTTTGCCTTCTCCTTGGTTATCAGATGCCCATCCCAATAGCAGTTTTCTGAACTCCGCGACAAAATATTGGGGTGGTAGAGTCAGTTGGCGAACAGCGACAGCCCATGATGCAACTTTAGCCATTATCAAAGGTTTAGAAAAATCTAACACTCGTTCCAAATTACAGTCTGTCATGACTAAGCCTAATTTTGTGGTAGATGGTGCAACAGGAAAGTTTTCTTTTAAGCAAGGCGATCGCTTTGGTCAAGTAGATTTAGCTTATATTAAAGAATCAGAGGTAAATTCAGGTAAGTATCAATTTTCTGAGCTTAAATTAAATAAGTAAATGCATAAAACTTTTTATCTGAATTAAAACCGATCTTTATTCTGTAAATTTTTTTAGTTTGCCTAAAGTTAAGTCTTTAATTATATTATTTTACAGTTAAATTTTAGTAAAACGATTTTCTCTAGTAAAATCGTAATTTGGAGTACAGTAGATTGAGCAAAGATAAATTACAAATACCCGATGTTCCTGGGGTTAGCTTAGTTGCTTATTATAGAGAAAAGCCGTTAGAGTTACAGAAATTAATTGTAGATTTACAGGGTATTTTACAAGATTTTTTTGGCAGTGATTTTATCCCTTATGCACTAAAACAGATTCACGCTACAATAATCGGTTGTGAAGGAATTAGAACTGAATTAGGTTTTGTTAATAAATGGTTTTATACTCTAAGAGATGAAATTAAATATATAGATTACTCTGGTTTTTTAAATTATTTTATAAATAATGATTTATTTCCTTTGGATATTTGTTTCGGTAGTTATCAGCCAAATGTTAATTATCAATTTTTAAGTAGAAATCAGCATCCAGGCGATCGCTCTTTCCAATTGCAACTATCTACAGAAAATACTTTAATTCCAACTATGATTGGTTGGTCGTTTCGTAAGCAAATTATTACTACTGATATCAACAGTATACGTCGTGAATTGCAACGGTTTAATTGCTTGCACAAATATCATAAATATCCTCAAGATATTGATAATGATGTTTATTTAAGATTAGGAACAATTGCGGGAAGCTACAATTCAGACTTGATTGCATCTATTACGCAAACAATTAACAACTATCTACAAACCCTGACACCAATCATTATTCCTTTAAGTCAAGAAAAATTAGCAATTGTTAAATATCAAGATTTATCTTTACCTATTTCCACCACAAAAATTTATTCTTTGGCTGATTTAAGCAGCGATCTTAATCTCTTACAACAGCTATATGAATAAAAAATAGTTTATTTTTTAAGAAAAATCTAAGTAAAGTCTCTTAAAAGAAAATACTTAATTACTAATTGAAAACAATCAAGAAAAAATCGCTCTACCCCTGAAATCACTTCCATGTTCATAAATATCCCAGAAATAAAATTTTATTTCAGTGTACCCAACTAACAACAAATAATGTCAGAATAGTGATGTCAAAAAAATGATACTTGACTTCATCTAGTTTGGTTAATCTTCGTTGTTTGTAATCGCGAACCTAGAAGATAGTAACTTAACTTGAGAAATTTTTAGTTGATTCCAGATAGTATTTAGGTGTGAGGAATCCAGTGTCAAACATATTAAAGCGAGTTAGCTTAGCAACAGAAATCTTGGCAATTAGCTTGCCTTTTTCGCTGCCAGCAGAAGCAATCCCTGACTTATACAGGGGAATTTCTCATAGGTATTCGGCTCAAAAGATAAACGATATAGATCACAATTGGGTAGATAGTAGTAATAATTCTTTACAATCAGCAGAAAACAACGAGCAAGATAGCTTTATGTCTCAAGTTAATGATGTAGATCGCTTGCGGGATGTTTCTTCTGTGGATTGGGCTTATGAAGCTTTAGTTAATTTAGCATCTCGTTATGGTTGCATTACTGGGTTTCCTAACAATACCTATCGTGGAAACCAAGTGGTATCGCGCTATGAATTCGCAGCAGGTTTAAACTCTTGTCTTAACACACTAGAAAAAGCCATTTCCGCTTCTGAGGAAGTAGCAACTGACGATCTGGAAATCCTTTTGCGTTTGATGCAAGATTTTCAAGCTGAATTGGCTATCTTAAGAGGAAAAACCGATGGTTTGCAAGCTCGCATAACAGAATTAGAATTAACCCAATTTTCTACCACTACTAAGTTATCGGGGGAAGTCATTTTTGGTTTAGGAAGTGTTTTTGCAGGAGAAACCGACAAATCAACTGTATTAGGCGATCGCGTTAGGTTAAACTTAAATACTAGCTTTAATGGAGAAGACTTGCTTTTTACTCGTCTAGCTACAGGTAATTTGCCTTCTTTATCAAGTGATACTGGCTTTCAAGGAGAATTAAGCTTTACCCAACCCGAAGATAATGACTTACAGCTAGAAGTTTTGTATTACACTTTTCCTGTCAGTAACAATACAGAGGTGATTATCGGCGCAACAGGGACAGCAGCAGATGATCTTGTTAATACGGTAACTATACTGGATGGTGATGGTGCATCAGGTGCAATATCCCGTTTTGGTACTCGTAACCCTATATATTTGTCTCCAGCCGATGCGGGATTAGGTATTACTTATAACTTGGGAAACACCATCGAAATCAGTGGTGGTTATTTAGCTTTTCCTACAAATCAACCCACAGAAGGAAGTGGTATTTTTGACGCACCTTATAGTGCAATTGCTCAAATCTTCTTGAACCCCTCAGATAGCTTAGATGTGGCTTTTACCTACGTACATTCCCGCAATCAAAGCGATACGGAAACAGGAAGTAACAAAGCGAATATTCAATCTTTCACCGCAAATAATGCTTTTCCTGATGGGGTGTCTACAGTAAGTGACTCTTATGGTATCGAATTGTCTTGGACAATCAGCGATCGTTTTATTATCGGTGGTTGGGGTACACTATCTAAAGTAACCACCCTCTCTACTTTAGGGGGAAGCCTCGACAGAGGTACACAAGACATCTGGAATACTGCTTTAACGGTTGCTTTACCAGATTTAGGCAAAGAAGGTAACATGGCAGGTATTATCGTCGGTATAGAGCCTACTGTAACCAATTCCAGCATTGATAACTTGGCAGAAGACGAAGACTTATCACTTCATGTAGAGGCTTTTTATCAGTATCAAGTTAACGACTACATTGCAGTTACCCCTGGGGTAGTTTGGATTACTGCACCAGATAATGATACTAACAATGAAGATTTAGTTATCGGCACTATTCGGACTACTTTTAGTTTTTAAGCTAATTTAACTAAAATTTTTGGCGTTGCTGAATCAAAATATGATTTTAAATTTTGATTGCTTTGTTCTAAAAACTCAAAAAGAGCTATTAACAACGAAGCCTCGAAGCCCCCAAGCTCCGAACCGTACTATTATTTATTTCATACCTTGAATCAGCAACGCCAAATTTTTCAACAACGATCTCAAATTCTTCTTGAACTATTGTGATTAGGAGTCAAATCAATAAAGTACAATCTTTTAATTACTTTTGATGTAACTTAATTTTTATAAACAGCTATTTTTTGTTTAAAATTTTCTGCTAATTCTAGCAATAGTAATTTCACAATTTTTATCTTGATAGTCGTCTTTAACTAATTTCCCAGCAATTTTAATTTTATACAGAGTTTCTTGATGAGCATCGCCAAAAGTATAAATAGTCTGTATTTCTTGAAATGCGCTAACCAATCTCTTTGCTCATCAACATACTAAATTAATAACAAAAATCTCAAAATTCTAATTTTATAGAGACATTATTCTTCTTTACTCTGGTAACTAATAAATTATTGAAATTGATAAAGTTTAGTTTTATCACCTTTCACTAACTCAAACTTTATTTGACAATTACTATTATTAGTATTGCTATTATTGTACTCATGATAAGTATAGTTTTTTGATATCTGTCATTTTTATCAGAATATTCTTTTATTAATTTTTCCAGTTTTTTTACATATTGTGTAAAATTTATTTGATTCTTATTTAGCTCTTTACTTTCTTTTATTATACTAAATAAAGTTTTGGCAAGCTGCAAACTTTCAATTTTGTCTGAATTATGAACTTCTTTGATATCTGCTATGGTTTTCGCTTCTAATAAATTAAACTTTTTATATAAACCATTTACCAACTTATCATTATTAGGAAAATTTTCATCTATGGATTTTGCATGAAGTCGTACTTTAAAAGTTGAAGGGTAATTTGTAACGAATTGTACTAATTTTTCCAATATATAAGAACCTAAGCCTTTATTTCTTAATTCTTCTAGTATTTCAAAATTCATACAATGAGCGAATTTCACAGTTCCTTGAATTATATCAATCTCTACACCCCAAACTTTAAAAGAAGAGCTATATGGATTATATTGAGTTAAGGATTCAAAAGGAACTATAGTAATTCTTAATTCATCATTTACAAATAATGTTGTTTTTCTTTCTGAATAAAGAAATATATAGATATCTTCTTGTTCAGGATAGTTTACTTCACTTTTTTTGATTTTATCCTTGTGTTTAATTTTTATCAGTTCCCATTCTTCTGATTGAATAACTGTTCTACCAAATTTTTCAATAAAAGTACAATAATCATGAAGACGACTTGAAGCATCCTGGGGATGTTTATATTGTAAATAGTCGATTTTATGCAACATCACCTTTAATTGATAATTAAATATATTCACCATGCTAGCTATAACAACTAACCATTAACCAAGCAAGAAAATGCGTCAACTATATCCCCTATTTGAACCTTACGAAGAAGGTAAATTAAAAGTATCCGATTTACATACAATTCATTATGAACAATCAGGAAATCCCAATGGAAAACCCGTTGTCATTCTTCATGGAGGTCCTGGTGGTGGTTCTTCTCCTTTATATCGTCAATATTTTAATTCAGAAAAATGGCGGATTGTCATGTTCGATCAAAGAGGTTGTGGTAAGAGTACTCCTTACGCAGAACTAAGAGAAAATACCACCTGGAATTCTGTTGCAGACATCGAACAAATAAGAGAATATTTGAATATCGAAAAATGGGTAGTTTTTGGAGGAAGTTGGGGGAGTACTTTATCCCTCGCTTACAGTCAAACCCATCCCGATAAATGTCTTGGTTTAATTTTGCGAGGCATTTTTATGTTGCGTCAAAAAGAATTACACTGGTTTTATCAATCAGGAGCAAGCTATATATTTCCTGATGCATGGGAAGAATATTTAAAACCAATTCCTATTGCAGAAAGAGATGATTTAATATTAGCTTATTACACAAGATTGACCAGTGAAGATAGAGACATTCGCTTAGAAGCTGCTCGTGCTTGGTCAGTTTGGGAAGCTAGCACCAGTAAATTAATTCCCTCAGAAAAAAGTATTAAAAGGTTTGGTGAAGATGAATTTGCCGAAGCATTTGCCAGAATTGAATGTCATTATTTTGTTAATAAAGGTTTTTTGGAAACGGAGAATCAATTGTTAGAAAGATGCGATCGCATCTCTCAGATTCCTGGTATCATAGTACAAGGTAGATATGATGTGGTTTGCCCTGTAATTACTTCTTGGGAGTTACATCAAGCATGGCAGCAAGCAGAATATATCATAGTACCCGATGCAGGACATTCTGTATCTGAACCTGGAATTGTTGATGCTTTAATTACAGCTACGGATAAGTTTGCAGATTGAGTAAATTGGCTGTTAGCCAAAAGCTATCTTAAATACAAAATATCAATAGCCTGAGTGTCTGATAAATTTAGTTGATGAAACTAGATTTTATAAAACTTTTATTCGCTGTTGCCAGAGCAAACGTGTTAGATTTTGCTGTAGAGTCTTATTAAACGGTTATAAGCAAGCTTTAGACTATTTCTAAAGCCGAATCCTCACCAAGTTTTTCTCAATCATTTTTTGTTCTCTGTTCTCCCAAATAGACAAAATATTATGTATTGCTAAACTATTGTGTGTTCTATGAACATTTTGTGGCAAGATTAATAATCGCGTTTATAGAATTTTACGAGGACATCACACATGGCAACCCTCAGATTAGGTGATACCGTACCTGATTTTACTCAGGACTCTAATATAGGAGAAATCTCCTTTTACGAGTGGGCTGGAGATAGCTGGGTAGTACTTTTTTCTCACCCCGCAGACTACACTCCTGTTTGTACCACCGAGTTAGGAGAAGTTTCTAAACTAAGATCGGAATTTGAGAAACGTAACGTCAAAACTATCGCTCTTAGCGTCGATGGAGCAGAGTCTCATAAGGGCTGGATTGGCGACATTAACGAAACTCAAAGCACTACTGTCGATTATCCTATCTTGGCGGATGAAGATAAAAAGGTTTCCGACCTTTATGATATGGTTCACCCCAACGCTGATGCTAAGGTAACAGTTAGAACTGTATTTGTCATAGACCCTAATAAAAAATTACGTTTGAGTATTACTTATCCCCCAAGTACAGGACGTAATTTCCAAGAAATCTTAAGAGTAATTGACTCATTGCAATTAACCGATAAGTACTCCGTAGCCACTCCTGTTAATTGGAAAGAAGGCGAAGATGTTGTAGTTGCACCTTCTATTCCTACGGAAGAGGCTAAAAAGAAATTTCCCAAAGGCGTTACTGAAATCAAATCTTATCTCCGCATGACTCCCCAACCCGATAAGTAAATTGCTAGTTAAATAGCACTGGTAGGGTGGGCGATGCCCACCTTAACTATTTATTTGTCAAGCGACATAAATCAATTATATGAACGATAATTAATATATTTGCATCTTATAAATAAAATTTCCCATTGGATTGTTAAAGGGCAATGCTCATCTTAAATATTCCATCAGTTATTTTCAATAGCAACAATGAAGCAAGAATTAAAGCATCAAATCGTAATTATAGGTGGTGGTGCAGCAGGCGTTACCGTAGCATCGCAATTATTAGCAGCCAATAGTAATTTAGAAGTAAAGATTCTTTTTGTAGTATAATATTTTTATTACGTAATACAAGTGATGGAGGAGAAAAAATAAATTGACTCAAATGACTGTAACAGATGCTTTAGCCGAACTGACTTTGTTGGAAAAACGAATTAATTCTGCTAGGACAGATTTAGGAAATAATAATTTGATTACTTTTGTGGAAATTGGTCAAGTGCCAACTGGTTTTAAGTCTAGAGAAGAATATAACTCTAAAGCCAGGGCTGCATTACAAAGAGTGGATGCTTTAATCGCTAGAAGAAGAACCATTAAAAGAGCGATCGTTTTATCCAATGCTACTACAATGGTATCGGTAGCTAACGAAGAAATGACCGTTGCCGAAGCGATCGAGATGAAAAACTTCATTGCTTACTACGAAGAAGTTCTTAATACAATGGACTCATCCTATCGCACGACTTTGAGTAAATACCAACAAGCTCAAGCTAAAGTAAAAGAACGTCTTGATAAGTTAGCCATAGAAGTTTTGGGTAGAAATGCTAATACTGCTTCCGACAGATATCAATCTTTAGCTGATGGTTTTATAGCTAGAGAAGGAGTCGAGTTACTCGATCCCGTTAATTTATCTGAAGAAAACGAAAGACGACAAAACTTTATTGAAGAGTTCAAATCTACTTGCGACAGAGTCTTATCTATTAGTAATGCTACAACGACAATCGAAATTGCTGATTAATTAGAAGATATACTAAAACTTGCTGGTCACTCGAAAATCTCTGAATTTATGGTTTAAAAAGCGCGATGTAGCTCAAATGTTTAGAGCGACTGACTCATAATCAGTAAGTTGTGGCTTAACAACCCACCATCGCCACCATAGTTTCAAAGCTTAAAGTTTAAAGCTTAAAACTCAAAAATCAACTCTCAAACCTTAAACTTTCAAATTTCAAATTTTATAAAGTTAAAACTCGATAAAATCCGAGACTAATGGTTATAGGTTGCCATAAAACCTAGAGATTTCCACTCGGCTGAGTGGTCAGCATTTTTGCTCTTTTTATATATTATGGAAACTACTTTAAACTATGTAATTAAGTCTTTACCAGCAGAAAGACAGGCGAAAGTCGAAAATTTAGCCGAAGAACTGTTAGAAGAAGTCGCAACATTACGATAATTAAGAAAAAAACCAAAACTAACTCAAGCTGACATGGCTCAATTACTACGCATCAAACAAGAAAATGTTTCTCGTTTAGAACGACGGAATAATATTCATCTTTCTACCCTAAAAAATTATATTCATGCCCTTGGTGGAAAGCTGCATATTATAGTGGAATTACCCAATCAAGAGCCTATAGAAATTCAAGATAATGAAACTGTTGAGGTTTAAAATACTAAATCTTCAGTAATAGTTAATCATTAATCTAATGAGAAATATATCTTTTCATGGCAAAAGTTAATAATAATGATTCCGCTCTTATAGCAGAAGCAAAAAGAGAAACGACATCACAAAAACGTTTAAAAGAATTAGCAAGCATTGATGATAACTTGGCGCGAATAGTAGCTCAAAATATCGCAGCATCTCCAGAGTTATTAAGTGATCTTGCTACTCGTGAAAGTAAAACAGTTAGAAAAGCTGTTACCAGCAACCCTAATACACCCAAAAAAATACTTTTTATTCTAGGCGTATATTTTCCACAAGAATTGTTGAATAATCCAATTTTTGATTTTTCGTTATTAGGTGATTTAACTTTTATTAAAAAAATTCCTTCAGGTGTTTTATCTATATTAATACAGCAAAATAATGCTCCTCTATTTTTGTTGAATTATGCTGCTAATCATCCAGCGACAATAGTAGCAAACACAGCAAAAATGCACGTTTCAATATCAGGAGAGATAACGCAAGGGTGGCATAAAGTGGTAGAAGAGACAATTCAAAATAGCTCTTTTGTCAATAAATTTATTGACGATTTTAATGGAGTTGTCTGGGATTTTCGATATGGAGCAAGATGTAGAGGTGATTTTGAAACACCACAAAGAAGTTTTAAACTTTTGACTAATTTTTATGAATTTATACAATCTATTCGGTTAATCAATCAATTATTAAAAGGATACACAGCCCAAAATCCCAGCACAAAATCAATCATATTGGAACAACTCGCTTGTGATGAAAATAGTTCAATTCGGAGAAATGTAGCGGAAAATCCTAGCACACCCCCAGAAACATTAGAATTACTTGCCAAGGATTCTAATAATGGTGTTCGCAACAGTGCAGCAGGAAACCATAATACATCAATAAGTATCTTACAATCACTCGCTACCGACCCAGATATTAATATTCGTTATCGTGTAGCGGGAAATCCTACTACGCCTTTAGAGACACTAAAATTATTGGCAAATGACTCCTATTATGGAATTCGTAGAGCTATAGCAGGAAACTCTAATACACCAGCAGAAATCCTAAAATTGCTTGCTCGCGATTCTCATAAGCAGGTGCGCGAGTATGTAGCAGGAAACTCTTGTACGCCACCAGAAACATTAGAATTACTGGCAAAAGAATCTGATTATACAATTCGTTATCGTGTCGCAGTTAATCCCAACACGCCAGAAAATATACTAAAATCTTTTGGCTGTAATTATGCCGTTACGAGAAATCCTAATCTATCAATCGAAATACTAGAATCACTTATCGATTACTCTGACAAGCAGATTTGCTATGATATTGCGAAAAATCCTAGTACGCCAGTAAAAATATTAAAGATGCTAGCTTGTGATTCTAACGATCAAATTCGTGAATATGTGGCAGATAACCCTAATGTGTCAGTAGAAATATTAAAATTGTTCGCTATAGATCGCAATAGTAGGATTCGTTTTCGCGTAGCGAGAAATCCCAATACACCCATAAATTTATTAGAATTACTTGCTAATGACTTTAGTAATCAAATTCGTGTAGCTATAGCCAAAAATCCTAATACACCAATAGAGATACTAGAATCACTTGCTAATGATTCCGATCTTTTAGTTCGCGAATCGGTTTCCGAAAACCCTAAATGTACTCGCCAAATAAAAGAAACTATTTTTAAAAACTTTGCCAAATCAGAAACCCCATCATTTAGTCGTGTAGCTCTTTTTCTGAGCGATTATGCAGAAAGTTCCGTTTTAGCGGAGAATAGTAACTCTATATCGTGGTTAGAAAGATATGCCATAGCTCAAAATAAACAAACTCCCCAAGATACTTTAGAAATATTAGCCCAAGATGGTAATCGGATCGTTCGAGCCACAGCAAAAGAGAGCCTACAGAAATTATACGATAAAGGTTCAAAATAATTAAATGCGATCGCTAATTACTCTATTAAATAATTTACAAGCATCAGACACTTAGTACCCGTTTCCCGCTAATCTAGATTGAGAGCAAGTTGTAATTATAAAGATGGATATCAAAAACGGTTTTGTCGATACAGTAGGAAATACCCCTTTAATTCGCCTCAATAGCTTTAGTGATGAAACAGGTTGTGAAATCTTAGGCAAAGCAGAATTTCTCAATCCAGGTGGTTCAGTAAAAGATCGGGCTGCACTATATATTGTTGAAGATGCAGAAAAAAAAGGACTCCTCAAACCAGGGGGAACAGTAGTAGAAGGCACAGCAGGTAATACTGGTATCGGCTTAACCCATATTTGTAATGCTAAAGGTTATAAATGTTTGATCGTGATTCCTGAAACTCAATCTCAAGAAAAAATCGATACTTTACGTACCCTTGGTGCAGAAGTGCGTACTATTCCTGCTGTACCCTATAAAAATCCAGAAAATTATGTCAAGGTGTCGGGGCGTTTAGCAGCCGAATTAGATAACGCTATTTGGGCAAATCAATTTGATAACTTAGCCAATCGCAATGCCCATTATGAAACGACGGGTGAAGAAATTTGGCAACAAACCGACGGGAAAGTCGATGCTTGGGTAGCTGCTACAGGTACAGGGGGTACTTATGCAGGAGTTGCTTTGTGTCTTAAAGAAAAGAATCCCGATATTAGATGTATTGTAGCTGACCCGATGGGCAGTGGTTTATATAGTTACGTCAAAATAGGAGAAATCAAACCCGAAGGGAAATCTATTACTGAAGGTATTGGCAACAGTCGCATTACTGCCAATATGGAAGACGTACCCATTGATGATGCTATTCAAATAGATGATCCTGAATGTCTTAGAGTAATTTATCAGCTATTGCGTAAAGATGGCTTGTTTATGGGCGGTTCAGTAGGTATCAATGTCGGCGCAGCCTACGCTTTAGCCAAACAATTAGGTGCAGGACATACTATTGTTACTGTATTGTGTGATAGTGGTTCTCGATATCAATCCAGAATTTACAATCCCCAATGGTTAGCCGAAAAAGGTTTATCGGTTGGTTAATTGTAGGGGCGAATGGCATTCGCTCAAATTTTAAAATTTGAAGATTAAGCTTAAATGTGTTGAATAAAATACCAGGGCGAGTTTATTTATTTGTTGCTATTTTAATTTTTGCTGCGTCTAACTCTGTAACTAGACAACTAATCGAATTAGGCGAAAACTATCTGATTGATGGCAGAAATCCCATTTCTTTTTGTAATGTCTTGTTTGTGGGGAATCTTTGCGCTTTACTAGCTTTGGTTACTATATATGGTCGTAGTTGGCGAGCTAGTTCTCTTAATAGGCTTTCTGTAAAAAATTGGCTAAGTTTAGTTACTGTCGCTATTTTATCAGGAGCATTAGCCCCATCTTTAGTCTTTTTTGCTTTGGATATTACCTCAGTTAATAATGTAGTTTTAATTGGCAGAATTGAACCGCCGTTAGCTTTAGCAATCTCAATTTTAATTCTCAAAGAAAGAGTCAACGGATTAGTGATTTTAGGAGCAATTATTTCTTTTGTGGGGGTTGCTTTAACCGTTATTCTGCAATCTCCGTCAGATAATATAGTTAATATGGCGGGAGTAATGGAAGTTGGTAGAGGAGAATTAATGGTTGCTTTAGCTGCAATTTCTCAATCTGTTTCTAATACTGTTAGTAAAGTAAGTTTGGCACAAATTCCCCTTGGTATTTTTAGTGTTTTTCGGGTAGCTGTGGGAACAGTAGTATTTTTTGCGGTAGTTATTAAACTATTTGGTGTCAGCCATTTCACTGATGTTTTCGCTCCTGTGTTGTGGCAATGGATGTTAGTCTATGGTGCAGTGATTGTGGTGGGGGGACAGCTTTCATGGTTTCAAGGCTTGAAAAGAACTAAGGCTGCTGATGTTTCTCTTGCTAGTTCTTTTAGCCCTTTAGCTGGTATTTTATTTGCTTATTTGATATTAAGAGAAGTTCCTACATCTGCTCAATATATTGGAGGAGCGGTAATTATTTTAGGTATTATTTTTAATCAAGTTGGTGTGGTAAAACAAAATAAGTTACAAGCTGCAAATAAACAAAAAACATGGCAAAAGGATCTAGATCATGATGTAGGCTTTAAAGGAATTTGAAATTCATTTTAAAATTAATATTTACGAGTTCATAATTAATAACTAGAGCGTAAGCCTTTTCAGGCGTTGGTGATTTAAGTGATGACGTACATAATGTTACTGTTCGTCTATCACGGATACCGCTTCGCGACCGAAGGAAGTCCTTTAGGGCATATAGCTTTAAGCTTCAAGCTCTAAGCTCTAAGCTTTTTCAATAATTGGAGAAAATCGATAATTGTAAAAATCATACTTTGATTTACCAACGCCCCTTTTCAGAATTAATAACTAGGGCGCAAGCCTTACGCCCCTACCTACTAACTACTAATTAAAGTAAATGGAAAGTCCTATTAAAACAGTCCGTGTTTCCCAAGCTGGAGAAGAAAACTTAAATAAACTAAAACGTGCTACTAAAATTACTCAATGGAATATTTTGTGTCGTTGGGCATTGTGTTGTTCTTTAAAAGAGATTAGTATTCCTTCTCCTGTGGCGATTAAAACAGATAGTCATATAGAAATTGCTTGGGATACTTTTGGCGGAGAAATTGCTGATGTTTTATTAATTGCTCTGAAGCAAAGATGTTATCAAGACGGGTTGAATTTAGACCGAGATACCCTTAGGAAACAGTTTACGCTCCACCTCCATCGCGGTTTGGGATATCTAGCAGGAAATGAAGATTTAGATAGTATCGAAAAGTTAGTTCAATTAACTCATATTAATTAGAAAAAAGAACACAATAGATAACCTGTAGGGTGGGCAATGCCTAACCTACCCTTTAATTGTATTTATCTTACAATGCTTATGGGCAAAAACTTTAAACCTGCTCCGAGACGCGATATGTTAGAGACGCAATATATCACGTCTCTACGAGATCAGTGTTTGTGGGATTGTTTGATAATTGGGTTTGGTATTAATTTTTAGTTACGCTGCAATAACAAACAAATAAAAAAATCGATAGAGTAAATTTCACTTCACCCCATCGATATTGTCTTTATCGGGACTTAAACCAAATCTATTTTTTACAGTTAATACCATTTATTAAAGGTAATAAGAGACGAAGGTTTAAAGCTAGGAGTCCTAAAGGATACCGCTTCGCGACCGAAGGAAGTCCTTTAGGGCATATCAGGAGTCAGGAGTTAGTGTAAATAGTAGTTTGAGTGTTTTTTATTAATAAGAAATAATTTTCTATCTATCTAGCTATTTTTGATAATTGGTATAAGTTATCTTGCCAAACATTAGCTGCTAATTTAATTTTGCTGAAACTTTTTTCTTAGTCTTAAAAAGCTAAATAAACTACCACCAAGAATTAATCCTAAACTTGGACTAAAATCAAAAGGAACTCCTTGTGGTTGTATTGCTGCTTCTATAAAATCAAATCTAGCATCATAACTTGATTGATTGTTGCTATCAATAGTCATTTTTATGTAGTCAATGCTGGTCACGTCCACACCATTGTTTATATAAGTCGAAAAATCATAATAAAGAGTTTGTTCGGGAAAACCATTGCCAGGGTCTACTTGAGGAATATCTTGTTCATAAGGGTGGAAATTAGTGCCATCGTATAATTCAAGAGTTAGCTTACCACCCAAATCTGATAATATAATGTCAACAACTATGCTATCATCTCCTTCCTGAGTTAAATTTACATTTAAATTTGCATCGGAATTTAAATTATTGAAATCAATAGTATTTGAGCCATTCCAAACTACAGTAGCTATAGAAGGTGTTCCATCACTAGCAAGACCAATAGCATCTGGTAAAGTACTAGATGCCGTTTGTAATATAGCTTCGCCACTATTATCTACAGTATTTATTGTCATGTGACGGCTACCCCCAACCACACTACTTGTGCTGAGACCTGTATCTGAATCTGTGTCAGAATAATAAAGACCTGTTGCATTATTAGGAAGATTAGAAACGGCTTGAAATACACCATTTTGAGTTGTGATTGGGGAACCATTAAAATAGAAGGTTCCTGTATTTACGTTAGCATCACTAAAAGCATCCAACGTAAAAGCATTAGCAGAAGTTTGAGCTAATCCCAAAAACAAAGTACTAAAACCGATCGCTTTAATCTTAAAAATTTTCATAATTTCGGACATAACAGCTAATAATAACTGTTGTTAATTAATATATTTCATTTGATACTAAGCTAATCGGGCTATCCAAGCAGCGTCAATCGTAAAATCACGTAGAAATCCGCTACTGCTAATAGTTACTACAATTTACCATGGACAAATTTCTGTAGAGTAAATTTTACTCCACCTCATCAATACTGTCTTTATCGGGACTTAAACCAAATCTATTTTTAACAGCTAAGTTATCTTGTTAAACATTAGCTGCTAATTTAATTTTGCTGAAACTTTTTTCTTAGTTTTAAGAAGCTAAAGAAACTGCCACCAAGAATTAATCCTAAAGCTGGACTAAATTCAAAGGGAACTGCTTGAGGCTGTATTGCTGTTTGCAGGAAGTTAAAGGTAGCATCATAGCCTGATTGCCGATTACTATCAATAGTCATTGCAATATACTCAATATTGTTTACATCTACCGAATTATCTATATAAGTTTGATAATCATAGTAAAGAGTCTGTTGAGGTATTCCTTGGTCAATATCTACTCCAGGGATAGGTTGACTGTAACCATAAATATCAGTACCGTCATAGAGTTCTAGAATCAGCCTTACATCTTCAGGTTCTGATTGATCGGCAAATAAAATCTCAATAGCAATACTATCGTCTATACCATCATCCAAATCTGCATTAAGATTTGCACCCAAAGTTAGATCATTATAGTCATCTACAGTAGTGTTGCCATTCCAAACCGCTGTAGCAACAGATGATACTCCAGGATTGTTAGTTACACTAATAGCCTGTGGATACAAGCCAACACCTTTGGCAGCTTCTAATTTTGCAAGTTCGCTGTTATTAGATGCATCTATTTTCATGTGACGACTACTTCCAGCCACATTACTCAGTTGAGTATCTGAATCTGGATTAGGAAAGACTATACTATTTTGAATGTTGTTAGAAACTCCTTGACCATTTATGGGAGGATTAAATATGACAGTGGGCGGATCTCCAGTATAAAAATCTCCGATATTATCACTATTAGCATCACTGAAAGCATCTATAGTAAACCCCGTAGCAGAAACTTGAGCTAACCCAAAAAACAAAGCACTAAAACCAATCGCTTTAATCTTAAAAATTTTCATAATTCCCTATATAACAGCTAATACTGCGTTTTGCATAACTAACAGGTACAGCAATAAATTAATTCTCTTGGAATCTTCTTGATTTTTTGTCTCAAATTGAAGTGCAAAACGCTGTAAATTACCGTTGTTAATTAAATATATTTTGTTTGATACCAAGCTAATCGAGCTATCCGAGCAACGTCAATCGTAAAATTACGTAGAAATCCGCTACTGTTCATCTTCTCTACAATTTACCCTGGACAAATTCCCGTATGCTCTACTGTCAATATCAATACAAATACTGATTAATTTCCGAACTAAGGTAAGATTGGCTGCAAGAATATAAAAAAGATTAGTAAAAGGATTAAATGGTAGGCTATCTCGTCTTTTTAACAACATCAGTTGGTTTATTTGCCATTTTTGCTTTGGGGTTAAATTTGCAATGGGGTTTTACGGGATTAATTAATTTCGGTCACGTAGCTTTTATGACGGTGGGAGCATACACTACAGTTTTATTGAGTTCCCAAGGTGTACCGTTATTCTTCGCTGTAATTGCGGGTGCTGCATTAGCATCTTTACTGGGTTTTATCATTGGTTTATCGACGCTGCGGTTACGAGAAGACTATTTAGCTATTGTTACCATTGGGGTTTCGGAAGTATTGCGCTTGATAGCTCTTAATGAGGAGTGGTTAACCAGGGGTGCTTTTGGGGTACAGCGTTTCCCTTTACCAATGGATCGTTACAATCCTAATGCGATTGGTAATATTGTCAATTTTGCTTTACTGACAGTGTTGGGTATTTTTGCCCTCTGGCAATTAGGGAAAAGCTTAAAAGCCCAATGGCGCGAAGGTCAAGCTATTCAGGGTAAAAGCTATAAACCGACAAGCAAGATTAGTTTAGTTATCTGGGGTATTATTGCTCTGGCTCTAATTATGACTGTTTATATTAACAGTTGTTTTGCTCTGTCTAACTATAATTACAAAGCGGGATTAATGCTGCTGGTATTGCTGGTTTTGGCTGTTATTTACTGGGGTTTACAACTGTTGGTGACATCTCCTTGGGGAAGAGTTTTAAAAGCAATTCGAGAAGATGAAGAAATCCCTAGAGCATTGGGTAAAAACGTCTTCTGGTATAAGTTACAGGCTTTTATGATTGGAGGAGCGATCGCTGGAATTGCAGGATCGTTTTATGCATGGCAACTTACTACAATATATCCTGACAACTTTCAACCTCTGGTTACTTTTAATGTTTGGACAATGGTAGTGCTAGGAGGTGCAGGAAGTAATGCAGGGTCGTTATTGGGAGTTATCATTTTTTGGGCTTATGATGCTTTAACTCGTTCTTATCTTCCCCAAATTGTTACCTGGTTGGCGGTGTATTTTCCCGCATTGCAAGGTTTTGATAGTTCTCGACAAGGGGCGTTTCGCATCATGGTAATTGGTTTAATCTTGATGATTCTAATGGTGTGGCGACCTCAAGGAATTTTAGGTAAAAAGGAAGAACTTACTTTGGGGCGTTAATATAGGTAACGCTCACCCAAAATTCATAGAAGAACTTTTATGGCTACTCATGTTGTGACTGGTGCTGCTGGATTTATTGGCTCTCACTTGGCAGAAACTCTATTACTCAAAGACGATCTCATTATTGGTGTCGATCAAATTAATGACTATTACGATATCAATCAGAAAAAAGCTAATATTGCTCATCTGCAACAATATTCTAATTTTAAATTTATTGAAGATGATATCCAAAACTTAAACTGGTTAGAGCTACTTAAAGATGTTGATGTCATTTATCACCAAGCAGCCCAAGCAGGAGTTAGAGCCAGTTGGGGCGATAGTTTTCGTAACTATACCGAAAGAAATATTAATGCTACTCAGGTTATTTTAGAAGCTGCCAAAGAATATGGCTCTCTGAAACGGTTTGTTTATGCTTCTACCTCTTCAGTATATGGAAATGCCGAAACTATGCCTACTGATGAAAAAGTTCCTCCTCAACCAGTGTCTCCTTATGGCATCACTAAACTAGCAGCCGAAAGAATGTGCTGGCTCTATTACCAAAATTTTAATGTCCCCATAACAGCCCTACGTTACTTTACTGTTTATGGACCTCGGCAACGTCCTGATATGGCATTTCACAAATTTTTCAAAGCTGCTATTGAAGAGCGAGCAATTTCTATTTACGGTGATGGACAACAAACTAGAGACTTTACTTTTGTTAGTGATGCGGTAGCTGCTAATTTAGCTGCTGCTTCTGTTCCCGAAGCTATAGGAGAAATCTTTAATATTGGTGGTGGTAGTCGGGCTGTTTTAATGGATGTTTTGGCTACTATGGAACAAGTTATCGGCAAACCGATTAAAAAAGAGTATGTAGCTAGAGCTAGAGGAGATGCTCGTCATACCAGCGCAGATATTTCTAAAGCTAAAAAAATCTTAGGTTATAATCCCCAAGTTTCCCTGGCTGAAGGTTTAGCCAAAGAATGGATGTGGGTCAAGCCTTTGTATACCTAGATTATGATTGATATTAATTAATAACCGTAAGGTGGTCGACCGAAGGAAGTACTTTAGTGCATTGCCCACCCTACAGTCTGTAAGGGCGAATGGCCATTCGCCCCTACATTTAATGTAATTTTAATTTCCCAATTTTTATTTATACTGAGATATTTTAGTTTTCTATCAATTCTAGAGGAGCAGATTGAGCTAAAATTTTAGTTCTTTTCAGATCGTGAAACTTGACTGCTAAAGTAGGTTTTGTCCCTCCATTAAGCACGTGGGTAATTTCTCCTTCGCCAAAATCTTTGTGGAAAACGCGATCGCCGACATTCCAATCGGTATCATTATTAGTATTGGTGCTAGCTATGGGTGTTTGACGACTACGATAAGCTGTAGCTTGGGCAATATTACTACTAATTAAGTCTTCAGGAAGTTCTTTTAAAAATTGGGAAGCAACCGCAGGTTCGCGATAACCCCAAAGACGACGTTCTCTGGTGTAGGTAAGAAAAAGTTGTTCTTGGGCGCGGGTAATGCCTACATAACATAAACGGCGTTCTTCTTCTATTTCCAAAGGATCGTTGAGAGTACGGTTATGAGGTAACAAACCCTGTTCCATGCCTACTAAGAAAACCAGAGGAAATTCTAAACCTTTTGCCGAATGAAGTGTCATTAAAGAAACTTTTTCTTGAGTTTCATCGAGATTATCTAAATCTGATGCTAGGGCTGCGCTGGATAAGAATGCTTCTAAACTGGTTTCTTCGTTATCTTCTTGGAATTGGATAATGGCATTATATAACTCAAAAACGTTAGCTACACGGTTATCTGCTTCGTCTGTACCTTGTTGTTTTAAATTATCTATGTAGCCTGATTCTTCCATAATATAATTGAGAATTTCGGCTGCGGTAGCAGTTTCTAGTTGTGCTTTTGCTGTTGCAATTACTTGCACAAATTTATTCACAGATTTAGCTGCTCTTCCCGACATCGTAGTCGCTGAAGTTTCATCACTAATTATTTCCCATAGGGGAACACCTAATTGTTGAGCAGCATCAATTAAAGAGTTAATAGTTGTCTTACCAATCCCACGGCGAGGAGTGTTAATAATGCGAAGTAAGCTAACAGTATCATCGGGATTTAGTAACAAACGTAAATAAGACAGTACGTCTTTAATTTCTTTACGGTCATAGAATTTTAAACCGCCAACAATATTATAGGGTACACTATTTTGAATTAATAAATCTTCAAAAGGACGAGATTGAGCATTAGTACGATATAAAATAGCAAAGCTTCCCCAATTTAATTCGGGGTTTTCTTTGACCATATATTGCATCTGCTTAATCACAAATTTCGCTTCTTGCTGTTCCTCATCTGCTTTGTGGAGATAGATTTGTTCCCCGATAGCTCTTGTTGGTTTAAGAACTTTATCGATCCGTTGAGTATTATTTTCTATTAAAGCATTAGCAGCTTGTAAAATGTTTTCTCTGGAGCGATAATTTTCCTCTAATTTAATCATGGTTCTGGTATCATCATCGGGTAAATCATCGCCAAAATCCTGTTGAAAATTCAGCAAAATTGTGAAATCTGCCAAACGAAAAGAATAAATAGATTGATCGGCATCTCCCACTACAAATAGCGATCGCTCTTGCCAATTCCATTCACTTTTTCGGGTTTCGTTATTAGTAGTTAATAAACGAATAAACTCGTATTGAATTTTATTGGTATCTTGGTATTCATCTACTAAAATATGATGAAATTGAGTGTGCCAATAACCTAAAATAGATTCATTTTGCTCAAATAATCTTACAGGAATTAAAATTAAATCATCAAAATCTAACGCATTATTAGCAGCCAGCCGAGATTGATACTCGTTGTAAACTTCTGCTAGCACT